>NZ_JBIUCF010000043.1:0-130993 GCF_044593615.1 Nonomuraea sp. NPDC051941 | reverse complement strand
CTGGCGTTGTCGGGGCCGGGGGAGCACATCGTGGTGCAGCCGCTGGGCGGCGGTGGGCGGGCGGGGGGGGGGGGGGCCGGGGGGGGGGGGGGGGGGGGGGCGGCCCGGCCCCCCCCCCCCCCCCCCCCCCCCCCCCCCCCGGCGGGTTCACAGGGTGCGGGGAATGCCGTTCTCGTCGCGCTCCACGCGCACGAGCTGGGCGAGCTGGTAGTCATGGGTGAAGGTGCGGCCGTCCTCGGTCATCCGGACCCGGATGTACGGCTCGCCGGTGTTGACCGTGAAACCGTGGCCGGTCACCTCGCCGACCGGGGTGTCGGTGCCGACCGCGCCGTTCATCTGCCAGCGGGTGGCGACCGGGCCGTGCAGCGGGAACCCGAACCGGCCGCCGGGCACCCGGTGCTCGAGCGTCACGGCGCGGTCGCTCCAGTCGTCGCGGCGCAGCAGCGCGGTCAGGTTGCCGCCGGTCGAGACGGTCCCGGCGGTGATCCGCACGGTGATGGTCCTGGCGGTGATCCGGGAGACGACGCCCGTACGCCACGCCAGGCCGGAGGCGGAGTCGTTGTCGGCGGTGGCGAACCGCAGCTCGTCGTTGTACTCGACCTTGTCGAAGTCGATCGGGTCGCCGTCGCGCAGCGCCGCCTGCGGCAGGCCGTGGCTGTCCGCGGCCCGCTCGCACGTCTCGCAGGGCCGCATCTGGTCGATCTGGTCCTTCCAGTCGCCGTCGGCGAAGAACGCGATCATGCGCCCGCACAGCGTCTTCCATGCCTCGTCCGGGCGGGCGATGTGCTTCTTCGTCGCGCTGAAGGTGCGGCAGTAGACCCGGATGGTGGCCGCCAGGCGCTGCGGGTCGGGCATCGGCACCGGGGTGGCGGTCGCGGTGATGGTCATGGTTCTCTCCTGGAATCCGTAAGGTCCGCAATACCTTCTAATAGCCTGATATTACAGCTTATTTATTAGAGGATCAAGAGGAGGGGCCGGCCAGGTTGCCCAGGCGCGGCCCCGCCCGCATCGCCTGCTACAGCCGCAGGCCGTCCAGCTTGGCGGTCGTGTCCGCCAGCCGCCAGAACTCCGCCCTGGCCAGGATTGCGACGTACGGCTCGCCCGGCGGCGCCGGCCGCGGCTCCTCATACGCCTCCAGGCCGGTGCTGTACCAGGCGGTCACCGCCTCGTCGTTGATGGCGTTGAGGTGCTCGAGGATCGCGTCGGCGGTGTCGCTGGTGAAGTCGGCGAGGGTCCACACGGCGGCCTCGGACTCCAGCACCTTCCACAAGATGACCCGCTCGAGGCGGCCGTCCTCGCGGGCCGCGCGGGACAGCGGGTTGGCGGTGGCCTCCCACCGGGCGCCGGCCTCGAGGTGGGTGGCGTTGAGCACGTCGGCGACGAGGGCCAGGACGCGCAGCGCGGGGGTGGCGATCAGTGGCTGCATGAACGACTCCGAAGATCAGAAGAGGACGCCGGGCGCTGTGCGGCGCCCGGCCGGGACGGTCAGGAGAAGGTGCGGTACTCGTCGGTGCGCAGGAACTTGGCGACCTCGCGCAGGAACAGGCGGGCGGCCTTGGCTTCCAGGGCCTGCCGGGATCGGTACACCGACCCGAGCCCGTTGGAGTACACGTGGTCGGTCAGATCAACCAGCGTGCGCAGGGCCTTGGTGTGCTCGGCGTCGGCGGCCTCGCGGATGGTCTTGCCCTCCCGCATCACCGCCCAGGCCACGGCGCGGGCGTGCACCTGCAGGAACTGATCGAGCATGAGGCTGTCCAGGTTGTCCACGAGGCTGCGGGCCATGCCGTACCCGCTGGCCTTTTCGGTGATCTTGCGAATCTCCCCGTCGGCGCCGTCGGCCAGGTCGAGCATCTCGTTGATGGCTCCGGCGAAGAATCGCTCCATCGCGGCGTCCTTCTCCAGTTCCGTCAGCTTCGCCGCCGCGTCGCAGCGGGCCATGGCCGCCTTTACGTAGCGGGCCTCGTGGTCGGTGCGGCTGAAGGTGGCGGGGATGAAGGCGTCGCTTGGGGTCAGCTCGCGGAGCATGGCGCGCAGTTCGTCCTTGCTCGCGGCCCCGGCCGCGGTCTTGACGGCCGCCTCCTTCTGCTCGGCGACCGCGCGCTCGAGGTCGGGCTTCTGGAGAGTGAGCGCCACGGCGGCGGGCGACCACTCGAGGGCGCTGTCAAGGTCGATGCGGGGGAAGTCGGTGGCGGGGATCATTCGGGGTCCTCCTGGAATCTTGAGCAAGGGCCGCAATCCCTTGCGGGTCTCTACGGGTCGGGAAACGGGGGAGGGGACGAAAATGCGGCCCCCTCCCCGGGGTTGGTCAGCGGGCGACGATGCCGTGGAAGTGCTGGGCGATCGCCGAAAGCAGGTCGGCCGCGTCGTCCCGGACCTGGCCCGCCAGGTCGTCCAGCGGGAACCGCTGCGGGTAGTTGAAGTGGGCCCCCGCGAGCAGGTCGTAACCCGTGCACAGCACGACACCGGCGAGCTTCCGGTCGCCGACCCGCAGGCCCCGCAGCCCGTGGCCGCTCTGGTCCGGGCCGCTGACCGGGCCGAGGCTGATCATCACGTCGTACCGGTCGGGGCAGCCGAAGTAGGCGGGCTGCACGCATACCTTGCCGTTGTCGCCGAAGTCGTACATCGCGTACGAGAGGCTCTTGTAGAGGTGGAAGGTCGCGGTGTGCGTGTCGCTGAAGGTGATGGTCGTGACGGCCATGGCGGGAACCTGCCTTAAGAGGGGGGCGCAATTTCTTTCTATGTCCTGATATTACAGTCTATTTATGACGAGTCAAGGGTGAGATGGCCGGCAACCCCCGCCCGTGAGGTCGCCGGCCCGGGCCGGTCAGCCCTCGGCGCCGGCCCCCGCCTCGACGGCGCCGAGGTCCAGCTTCAGTCCCCACTCCTCTGGCCCGATGTCAGCCACGACCACGGTCACGTTGTCCGGGCCGCCGGCCTCGAGCGCCGCCTGCACGAGGAGGTCCCGCGCCCGCTCGGCCGTGTCCGCCCTTGCGAGGATGGCCGCGATCGCCTCCTCCTCGACGTAGCCGTCGAGGCCGTCGCTGCACAGCAGTAGCCGCCGCACCGGGTTGGGGTCGTCCAGGTCAAGGCTCTCCAGCTCGGGGTCCCCGCGTCGGGCGTGGCGGAGGATGAGGTGGGGGTCGTCGGGCGGGTTGTGCGGCTGGGTGATCCGGTGGACCGCGTTGGCGCTGTCGCACGCCCAGGCGTTGGAGTCGCCGACCCAGGTCACGTCCACCCATGCTGCGGCCCCGGTGGGCAGGACCTCGTTGGACACGACCGCGATCAGCAGCGTGGTGGTGCTGGGGTCGTCCTCGAACTTGCCCTCGAGGGCGCTCCGCGCCACCTTGCAGGCCAGCAGGGGGTAGCCGGTGTGCGCGGCCGTGGTGGCGGCCACCTCGACCGCGACCAGCGCGGCGCCCCCGCCGTCCGGGTCGGAGCCGACGCCGTCGCCGAGGACGAGCGCCGTGTGCTCGGCGCCGACGACCACGGCGACGTGGTCTTGGTTCTCGCCCCGGCGCAGCCCCGGGTGTGTGGCGTAGGAGATGACGCCGGTCGGGATGGTCCGGGTTACCCGGAGGGTGCCGGGGGGCAGCTCGTCGGCCGCCAGCTCGGACAGCAGGCGGGTGTCGGGGGTTGTGGTCATCGGGCGCCTCCTTGGGGCCGTAGAAACGATCACAGGGACAGAAGTCGGGGAGGGGGCGCCCGCCCCGGGGAAACGGGGCGGGCGGCCGGGCGGGCTAGGTGAGGGCGCGGAGCGCGTCCTTGGAGCCGGGTTCGACGGGTACGGCCGCGAAGCGGCCAGGCGTGAACGGCTCGGCGGGGTCGGTGAGCCGGTGGGGCTCGACCGTCACCTCGTGCCGGTCGCGGTCGTAGCCGCGGGCCGCCGCCCACCGGTAGACGGTCTCGATGTCGTCGTTGGTGGGCGCGTCGTCGTACGGGCCGAACGGCACCGCGCCCTGCGGTTCATCGCCGTTGTGGAGTTCCGCAATGAGCACGAACACGCCGGTCACCACCCTTCCGGGCAGAAGCGGAGCCCGCAGGCGACCAGCTCCAGGTGGGTGGCCAACTCTTCGCCGTGCCGGTCCTCGATCGCGTCGCGCAGGCCGGTCTGCAGCACCGGCCGCCAGGCCGGGTCAGGCAGGCCGAGCAGGATGTCGGCCACGACGTCGCCCGCGACCGTCTCGACCGAGCCCGCGCCGCCGAGGCGCTCGCGGTAGAGGCGGTGCAGGGCGCGGGCCCGGCGGCGGGCGGCGCGGGTCTTGCTCGGGGTGTGCTGGTACAAGGAGGGTCCCTTCGATGGGGGCCGCCCCCGCCCGGGTCACGGGCGGGGACGGCCTGGGAATGATGCCGGTTAGAGCGGGTAGCGTCGCTGGCCACGCTTGCGCGTGATCAGGAAGAAGGCCCCGGCGCCGACCGCGATGATCGGAACGAGGACGGTGAACACGGCGGCGACCGCCGTGCCGAACCCGGCCCCGTCGTTGTCCCGCTCGCTGGCAAGCTGGTAGGCCAGCCAGGCGGGGATCTGGTCGGACGGCGCGACCTGTACGGGGGCCGCCTGCGTTGCACTGGCGACGGGGGAGGCGTCCAGCGTCGGGGTTGCGTCCTGCGGGGTGTCCGCGGGCTGCTGGACGATCACCTGCGGCGCGGGCTGCTGCGCCTGGGGTGCCGGTTCCTTAACCGTCTTGGTGACCGTCGGCCGAGGGGTGGCCTTGGCCGACTTGGTCGCCGTCGCCTTAGGCGTGGCCGTGACCGTCTTGGTAACGGTGGGCGTGGGGCTCGGCGTCGGGGTGCCCGTCGCCGTGGCCTCCTTGGTCTGCTCCGGGGTGGGGGTGGCGGTGACCGTCTCGGTAACGGTCGGGGTCGCCGTCGGCGGGGTGACCGCCGTAACCGCCACCTCGGCCAGGGTGTCGCCCTTGGCCGACATGAGCGCTACCTGGAACGCGCCGGAAGCGTCCGGCACGTAGTTGCCGCCGAACGACACCTGCCCGCACATCGGGCCGGGGTCGCCCATGGCGACCTTCACCGTTGCCCCGCCCGGGGTGCGCACCTGAAGGGAGGGCGCGCAGACCCCGTCGGTGGTGGCGGTCACCGTGATGGTCGTGCCGACCTTCGCGGTGGTGCCCGCCGTGGGGCTGGTGATGGTTCCCACCGGCGCGCTGGCGTGTGCGCCGGGGGCGACGGTCAGGGCCGTGGCCACGGCCGCGACCGTCAGGGCAATAGCCCGGGTCATTCCCATTCGTTCCTCCTGGATCTCGGCGAGGGCCGCAATCCCTCGCACTCCTCAGATATTACAGCTTATTTATGACGTGATCAACGCCTGGTTGGAACTTCGCCACAGAACGTCACGAGAGGTGCTCTCTTGGCCGTGCGCCGGCCCCGCGTGTAGGCAGGGGGCCGGCCCGCCTCTGCTGTCCGCAGCCGACCGCCCGCGACGTGCGCCAACCGCGACTTCCCTGTGTCATAAATAAGCTGTAATATCAGGAGAACCGGAAGGGGATGCGGCCCCTATCGACTACCAGGAGAAACCATGATCACCCTTGTCTCGAGCAAGCCCAGCGCCATTAAGGCCCCGCCCGCCGCCTGGGCCGACCGGCCCGCCATCCACGGCCACTGGGCCGCCGAGCGCGAAGAAGCACGCGCCACCTGGCTCGACACCCTCACCGAGGACGAGGCCGACAACCTGGAGTGGTACGGCCACCCTTGCGGCGACATCCATGGCATCGACGGCCCCGCCGCCCCGTGCACGTGCTGAACGTGGCAGCCACGGCGACCGGCGAGCACCCCGCTCGCCGGGCCCCCGGTGCCAGCCCCGCCTGCTGGGTCTGCGGGGACACCGACCCGGCGATCTTGGAAGACGCGCGCACCGCGTGCTGCAACGAGGATCCCGTGGCCTATACCTGCCCCGACTGCGGAGGCGACATCTACTACCTGCCCGACGGCACCAAGCCCGACTACTGCCCGTACTGCTGACACCGCATCGAACGAAAACGCGGCCCCCTCGCGGGGATCGCGCCCCGCGCCCCACGGCAGACCAGGGCGAATCCTCCCCAAGAGGACTTCCCATCGAAATAAATAAGCTGTAATATCAGAGGAGTTGGAAGAAAGCGCGGCCCCCGCGCTTTCTGTACCGGCGGGGGATTGCGGCCCCCGCCCCGATCCAGGAGGAACCATGACCAAGCGCGCGGCCGACCTCGTCAACGCCTACGCCGACGGCGACAAGGCCACCACCCACGCCCTCCGACTCACCGAGATGTCCCTCGGCGAGCCCGCCACCTACCCGCTCATTCGCGCCGCCGCCGCCAACGCCCGCGACCACTACGCCATCTGGGCCGAGCTCATGGGCCGGGAGGCTGTCGCCGAGGAGATCCGCGCCCTTGGCCGCATCGTCCGCCTGTACCTCGACAGCCTGGCGGACGCGCGCATCCACGCCCTGGCCATCGAGCAGGGCTTTCCCGCCGACTCGGTCGGCCACGTCAGCGCCGACGCGCTGCGGCTGTGGCTGAACACCGCATATGCCGAGGACAACCCCCAGCGCGCCCACGTCCTGAACAAGGCCTTGGAGCGCCGCGACGAGCACATCGCCAAGCGCGCCGCCCTGATGGCCGCCAAGTCCGCGCCCGGCGTGGTGATCATCGCCACCTTCTCCTGACCGCCCCGGCCCCCGCCCCACCGGGCGGGGGCCCCGACCAGCCGAAGGTGCGACCACCAGCATGCTCCTCATCCCCGAGCCCGCCCCATTCGAGCTCATGATCGGCGACTGGACCTTCGCCCTCACCGCCCGCCAGGTCGCGCGCCTCCGCGACGCCTACGACGACGTGGCCATCGAGGGCCCCGGCATCGTCCGCTGCATCCCGATCACCCTCGCCTGTGCCCTGCACGTCGAGGGCCGCCACGACGGCGGCCGGATCACCGTCTGGCATCGCGGCCAGCCGACCAGCTCGTGGGCCACCACCCCGTACGGCGACCTCCTCAAGGTCGCCGCCGTGTTCAGCAACGCCCTCCGCTAACAACCCGCCCCGGCCGCCGCTATGGCGGCCGGGGCCTCGACCGACGGGAGAACCCGCACCTCATGACCACGAACACCATCGACAGCGACACCTTGCTCAAGGCCTTCGCCATCATGGAAAAGGGCAAGGCCGACGAGGACGGCTGGGAGACCAACCCCCAGCTCACCACCTTCGCCCTCGACGACACATTGCGCATCACCGAGGTCAGCCCGTGGGCCTGGACCTGCCTCATTAGAGGCGTGCTCGGCCCCGCCGACGCCACCGGCGACCCCACCACCGACCTCGCCCGCTACGCCGACCGCGTCGAGCCGCTCAAGGACTTCCTGGCCGTCGCACTGCTGTACCAGACCGATTACGACTACTCCGCGGACCGGTCCGGCAGCCGAGTCGTGATCGCCGTCGACGTGCGCGGCACCTGCTATCGCATCGAACGCCGCGAGGGCGACGACGAGCCGAGTATGGCCGAGCTGGTCAACCTCGACGCTGACGAGCTCCTGCCCATCGTCAACCGTATCGCCGACGCGCTGCGCGGCGGCCCCGCCCAGACCGAGAACTAGCGACCCGCCGCCCCGCCTATCCGGGCGGGGCGGCCCGTACCCCTGGAGGACCACGGTGGCAGACCAGACCACTCCCACCGCGCCGGCCAACCCCGGCGCCGGCGGCCACCCTGCCGGCCAGCAGCTCACCCTGCCGCCCGGCGTGACCCCCGACCGCTACCGCGTCGACGCCAACCGTGTCGCGTACGCCCACCCGGACCACGACCCCGACCTGCTCGTCTACATCGAGCAGCGGGAGGTGACGGGCGACTACTTCATCTCCCAAGACACATGGTCGGGGGCGCCGATGTGGAACTTCACCCTGGGGGACTGGGCATACCCCCACCTCGACGACTCCTACGACGAGCGCCACTACGAGCGGCCGCTCGACGAGGCGATCGCCAGGGGCCGCGCCATCGTCGACCTCGACGAGGCCGCCTCATGAACACCGCCACCATGCTCGGCCTCGCACCACTGGCCCACCTCGTCGGCGACTACCTCCTGCAGAGCGACTACATGGCCCAGGGCAAGGTCGAACGCTGGTGGCCAGCCATACTCCACGGCATCGCCTACATGCTGCCGTTCCTCGTCCTCACCCGAGCGCCCGCCGCGTTGCTCGTGATCGGCGGGACGCACATCCTCATCGACCACTACCGGGCCGCCGCGTACGTGATCTGGGCGCGTAACCACCTCGCGCCCCGCCGCCGCCAGCGCCCCTCGTGGGCAGAGTGCCGCGACAACAACGGCTCCGCGCCCGACACGCCCGCCGGTCTCGCCCAAGCGCTGCGCATCGTCGCGGACAACACCCTCCACATGGTCATCAACGCCGCCGCACTCGTCTGGCTTGCCTGACTCCCGGCCGCAACCGGGCCTCGAGGGCGCGGGCCGGCCACCTTCCTCCTGAGGTGGCCGGCCCCCGCCCTTTCTCGTCGGCCAGGCCAAAGACGACTTCCCATCGCAATAAATAAGCTGTAATATCAGAGCATAGAGAGTTTAAGCGGCCCCTTGGAAAGGTGGAGGGAAACATCATGCAGGTCTGGATCCTGGAGTACGGCAACAGCGACGTCCACTTCCGGGCGGGCGTCTACCTCGCCCCGGAGGGCGAGACCACCCCTCCCGAGAACGCCCAGAAGGCTTTCGACGCCAAGGTCGCCGAGGAGTTCGACCGCCTCGGCATGAAGGCTGCCATCACGACGACGGAGGAGGGCCGGCTGATCGTCGCAGGGGACGCCAACGCCGACCGCGACACCTACGTCATGCTCGCCCTCGAGCCGGTCCAGACCGGCGACTAACCCACCGCCAGCCACAGGGGGCGGGGCCGTACCACCACGGTACGGCCCCGCCCCTTTTCCATGCTCGACGGCGGCCGGGGACATTAGCGACGAAACCCGCCATCCTCCCTCGCGATCAAACCCGCACCCCATCGGGGGAGGAGCGCCCGTGAAGACCATCCGCGCCGCCAACTACACCCGCGGCCGCCTCGGCGGCATCCGCGTCGTCGTGATCCACACCATGGAGGTCGGCGAGGCCTCGAACGCGGCCGAAAACGTCGCCGCGTATTTCGCGCGGCCCGGCACCCAGGCGTCGGCGCACATCTGCGTCGATAACAACAGCGCGGTCCGCTGCGTCGATGACCAGCACACGGCCTGGGCCGCGCCCGGCTGCAACAGCGACGGGCTCCAGCTCGAAATGGCCGGGCGCGCCGGCCAGACCGCCTCTCAGTGGAAGGACGCCTACAGCACTGCGCTGCTCAACAACGCCGCCGAGATCGTCGCCGACTGGTGCAAGACCTACGGCATCCCCGTCAAGCACCTCACCCAGGCCGAGCTGCGCGCCGGCAAGAAGGGCATCATCGGCCACGTAGACGCCTCCAAGGTCTACAAGAGGTCGAACCACTGGGATCCGGGCCCCAACTTCCCGTGGGATCACTTCCTCCAGCTCGTACGCGGCCACCTCAACGGCACCGGCGGCAGCAAGGCGGACGACACCACCCCCATCCGCAAGCCGAACACCAGCGGCGCGCCGGCCTGGCCGGGCCGACTGCTCCAGTACAAGCCCGGCAAGCCCCTCATGACCGGCGCCGACGTGAAGACGTGGCAGGAGCGGCTCAAGTCCAAGAAGTACACCCTCGTGGTCGACGGCAAGTTCGGCCCCATGACCTCGGCCGCGACGAAGGTGTTCCAGCGCGCCGAGAAAGTGCCGGTCGACGGGACCGTCGGCCCGGCGACGTGGGGCGCCGCGTGGTGAACCCCTCCCTGCAGGCCGCTCTCGTGGCAGCCGCGTTCGTGGCCGTCGCCTGGCTGTGCCCGCCGCTGGCGTGGCTGTACGTCGCCGGCCTGCTGATCCTCACCCTCGCCAGCGTCGCCACCCTGTTTTGGCCGAACCCCAAGCCGTTCCTGCGGCTCCTACGGCTGCTCGAGCTGGCCGACACCGACCCCACCACAACGGAGGACCCCCGATGACCGCCGCCCCCCAGCCGCCCGCCCCCTCGCAGCGCCGCCGGCGCAACGGCCCCGTCGAGGCGCTCCTGCACATCTACGCGGGCGTGGCGGCCGCGCTGTGCCCGATGATGTGGGCCGCGATCGTGTGGCCCAAGAGCCCGCTCGCGCTCATGACCGCCGCCGTCGTCGGCTGGGTCCTCGGCCTGTTCTATGTCCTTGTGCGCGCCGACACCGGCCGCATCACCGCGGGCGAACCGCGGCCGCGGCTGAGGGGCGACGCCCACCTCCACGCCGGCGGCGTGACCATCACCTGGAGCGGCGTCCAGAGCGCGATGGACCCCGACGAGGCCGATCGAATGGCCGACCAGCTCCGCGCCCTGGCGGCCGAGGCGCGCAAGACCTCGGCGGCCAGGCAGACGGGTTAGAGCAGGACGGCGAGCGTTGCCAAGGTGGCGGCCGCGCCCGCGGCCGCCCCCGCCAGGGTCTGCGCCGGGGTGTGGTCGCCGAGCACCGCCCGCGACCAGCCGATCAACCCCACCGCGGCCGCGCCGAGCACGCCCACCACGTACATCCAGCCGCCCGGCAGCACCGCGGCGACCATCACGAAGCTGCCTGCAGCCACCGCGGTGTGAAAGCTGATCTTCCACCCGGCCACGGTGATCGGGCCGAGCACGGCGAGCGTGGCCAGCATGATGGCCACGCAGGCAACCATCACCTGCGGCGCGCCCAGCACCACCAGCAGGGCGAGCGCGACCACGACCAAGACAACGATGATGACGATCAGCTTCGGCCGCTGGGACCTCTCGGTGATGTGGTGGTTCCCGAACCGGCCCGACTTCACCCCGGCCGCGATCACAGCCGCCGGGATGCCGCCGCACAACACCGCGGCGATTACGGCCCAGCCGACCCCTGCCCATCCGCCGGTGATCGCCCCGACAAGCAACGGCAGCCCGATCACGAAGTTCTTCGGCGCCAGCGCCTCCGTCACGAAGCGGGCGACGGCGTTCTCTCCGCGCTGGTCTGTCCGAACGCCTCCGCTACCTGCCGCAGCCACGCTGTTTCCCTTTCGATGTTGCCGGCGAAGTCAGGGCCGGGGATTTCTCCTGCTGGGGTGTCCGTTCCTTGACCGGCGCGGGCCGCCTCGAGGGACGAGCGCAGCCACCTGGCAACCTCGCGCGGGTCTTCGCTGGCGGGCGCCGCGGCCACCGCGGTCAGCGCGAGCATCCCGTCACGAATCTCCACCACGCGCCGCACCCGCCGGGTGTGTAGCGTCCCCTTCATGCTGAGCGCCACATCGGGGAACAGAGCCGTGAGTGCAGCCCACAGCGGCCGCAACTCCCGCAGAGCACGAATTTCGCGGATCCGGGCCGCGCCGGCTCGCCATGCCGGAATCGACGTTCCCGCCGTGATGCCGACGATGCAGACGAGCAATGTGGCCTGGCCGAAGACGTCGTTTTCCTGCCAGCTCGTGTTCGGGTTGACCAGGTGCGCCACGTTGACGGCCATCACTTCGGCGCGGTTGATCACGCCGGCGACCATGCTGATCGTGGAAAGGACCAGTCCGACGCGCAGCAGCGGCGGCGCCATCCGGGAGTAGCTGGCGAACAGGTAGCCGGCCGCCGTCAAGCAGATCATCAGCCACGAGTCGAAAACCGCCAAGTAGACGCGCCCCTGCCAGGCGGTCTCACCAGGCGCGTATGCGCCGTCCATCCAGTAGATGCGGCCGCCCCGCGCCAGAAACATCGCGGTCAGGACCGCCATGAACACCGCGGCGGTCGGCCAGATCCAGCGGGCGCGGGAGGGGCGGGTACCGCGAGTGATCGCCTCAACGTAAGCCAGCAGGCTGGTGGCGCTCGCCAACCCGGTCAGGTGGCGGAGCAGAGTAGCCAGCTCGGTCTGGGTGGCGGCGTCCAGCCAGGCGACGACCGGAGCCGCCGTGAATACCCGGCTCATGGCCAGGCCGGTGAACGCGCCCCACAGCATGCGCTGGCTATGGGAGTGCATCGCTGGCCGAATGCGGGAGATTGCCGCCCCCCACAGCAGGGCCATGGCTAACCAGTCAACAACGCTCACACGCTGCTCCTTACTCGTATCCGAATGTTTGCCGGAGCCGCCGCAGTCCTTCGTCGCCGGCGTTTTCGTCGTCGGGTGGTTCGTTCGCCCTCATGAGGAGGAGCGTGGCGAGCCGTTCGGCGTCGCGTTCCTCGGTGGACTCGTATCGGCTGCGGCCGGCCACGCGGTTCGCGCCTCCCCCGAGCACCGGCCCTAGTAGGCGGCTGAGCGCCATCTCGACGCTGCCGGCGACTTTGCCGTGGTCGAGCAGCATGTGCGAGACCTCATGCAAGATGATCTGCACCCGCAGGAGGCCGCGGGCGCCGGGTGCAACGAAGATGTGGTCGCTGTCTTCGCTGGAGATCCACAACCCGTTGACCACGCCCGTTGCGCTGTCGGGCAGGTCATGGACGAAGAGGCGGCGGCCGCGGATCCCCCGGACAAGTTTCAGGTATGCCAGGAGATCGAACGGCTGGGGGACTGGCGCCGTCTCCAAAGCCGCCACAAGATCGGGGTTCAGCCGCACCTTTGGGACCTTTCCGGGCAGGCTGGACAGCCTACCCCGGCCCCCGCCCGCTGGCTTCTACAGATCGTCTAGATTTCGTCCTCGTCCGGGTGCCTGCCCTCGGCCGCGAGCATGGTCTCCACCATCTGCTCGACCGCGTCCAGGGAGAAGTCCTTCTTCAGGCCGGTCATGCGTTCGGCGATGTTCTGCACGCGGAGACTGCTCACGCCTTGCCGTATTCGCTCGATCTGGGCCTGTTCCTCAGGGCTCAGCGGTGGCTCCGGTGGTTCATCCCCAGCGAGCCAGCCGACCGTCACGTCCAGCACCTGGGCCAATCCGGTCATGATTTCCAGCGACGGATTGGTTGCGTCGCCCTTGCGCAGTTGGCCGACATAGGCGTGCGTGGCTGATACGCCTGCCCTCTTCAACGCTCGTGCTGCTGCCCGGTCAGACAGACCTTTCCTCTGCAACGCCTCAGCCAGCCGCTCGGCCAAAGTCGCCACCGTACCTACCCGCCTTCCGGGGAAACGCACCCAAACCAGGTTGGACGCCTACAGTACACACAAGACGCCACGTGGTTCCCGGTAGTTGACAAATTAGGCCACAAGCGATCGAATCGTCTGCCGCACGTGGAAACCGGTAAGCACCACATCCCCATGGAGTCATCTCCCTCCGCATATGGAGTCCAGCCTTGAACGATCGCGACGACGACCCGAGCGCTGATCTGCTCCTGGAGTTCTACCTGCAAGCCACCTACAACCCCGGCGACCCGTTCGCGTTCCTACGGGCCGTCGAGCGCCGCATCGAGGAGAACACCAACGAACGGCGTATCCTCGAGCAGATCCATGACCTGGAGATAGCCCGCCTGCACGACATGCGGGACGCGACCGGCCAGCGCATTCACCACATGAAGAACATCGCCGGCCAGCTCGACAAGTCGATCGCGTACGTGTCCAAGAGCAAGAAAGCCGCCGACCCGGCGACCCTCGCGGCTATCGTCGGCAACGAGACCACCCGCCTGCGGATGGTGGCCGCCTCCCCTGAGGTGCCGCCCGCCGTCCGGGTCAAGGCCCGCGAACGGGCGGAGCTGCTCACCCGCGCCATGCAGCGGCTCCTGACCCGCTTCGTGTCCGGGGCCGCCGCGGCGATCGGAAGCTTATGGATCACCGGTAAGGCGGTGGCTGTCGTCAAGTCCGTGGCCGGGGGAGCGGGCGCCGGCGGAAGCCTCGCGGCTGGTAGCAGCGCACTCGTCCCGGTCGCCGGCAGCGGCGGCCTCCTTGCCGGCGGCGCGCTCAGCGGCGGCCTGGTCAGCGGGGGCGGTGGCATGCTGGCCGGCGGCGGCCTGGCGGCCATCGCCACTCAGGCGCCCGCCATCGTGCAGGCCGGGGTTCTGGCCGTCGGCACGTACGCCGTGGGCGCGCCCGTGGTGACCCAGCTGATCACTCCGCCGCCGGCCGTCATCTCCATGCCCGCTCCCGCCAACTACGAGCCCGACCCTCTCCCGAGCCTCTACATCACGGACCTGCCGAGTCCCACGCCTACGCTCACGGACATCGGGATCACGGAAACACCGACGCCCACCCCCGCGGACGTTGCCATCGTGACGCACCGGCCAACACCGGTCACCTCGACGGCGCGCCCGACAGTGACCGCTGCGCCGTCGACGTCTGTGGCGAGCGCCGCCACGATCAAGCCGTCCGCCACGACGGCGCAGCCGACCAAGAGCCCCGGGCCGATCGCGTCCGGCGTCGCGAGCGTCACGCCGTCGGCCTCGGCCACCGCCGAACCCAGCGTGGTGCCCACCACACAGCCGCCGGTCACGGGGACGCCGACGGTCGTGGGGCCCACGCCGACGCCGACGAACACCGTCGAGCCGCCCCCGAGCCCGACGACGACACCCACGCCCACCAGCTCGCCCACCAGCGAGCCTTCCGCGTCCCCCTCCGTCACACCCACCCAGCAGCCCACGGCCGACCCACCGCCGACATGGGAGCCCTCCCAGTCGCCGAACCCCACCCCACCCCCCACCGCCCCAGACCCGGGCACCGTGCCCGACATGGGCGCGACCTTCGGCCCGCAGCCGGGCGGCCCCGACCAGAACAGCAGGCTCGGAACGGTAGTGCCCGTCGGCGGCGCGCTGCTCGGTCTTGTCTCCATGCCCGCCGCCGGCTGGTGGTACGACAGAACCACGACGTCGAGGAGGTTCTCCTGAACGCCGCCCACCACGCCCTCGATTGGCGTGCCGATCCGCTCGTTGACCGGGCCGCCCACGCCCCCGAGCGTGACCTTGACCCTGTGGCCTCGGCGATCGCAGGCTGCGACGTGCACCGGGCGCGCTGCAGGTGCCGTCGCTTCGACGGGCCCCAGGTAGACGACGGCAACGAGCTCTGGCGGGCATTTTCCACGCACATGCGCGACGTGCAGGCCGCTGCTCACGCTGCCCAACACGCCGCCTGAACCCCTACGTTCCCGCCCCGCCACGGGGTGCGCAGACCCCCGGCTTCATCGCCGAACCGGGGCGGGGGCGTAGGTCACTCCACGCGGTACTGCTCCATCTCGGCAAGCTTCTCCTCGCTGGCAACCCGCAAGAACCACCCGCTCTCCCGTGGGCGCTGGTGCAACAGCACCCGCTCCAGTCGCGGTTCCAGTTCCCATACGTCGGCCAAGTCCGCGAAGGGCTCCAGGTCCAAGTCCACGAGGTAGGCGCGCAACGCGAACCGCTGCTTGACCACCTCGACCTCTTGCCGGAGCAGCGGGTGGTACTCCATGACGACTCGGCGCGGTGCCTTATACCGGGCGTACACGCGGGTAATGGTCCACCAGACCAGGTACGGGCTACCCGCCGGATGTACCCACCCGCCGGCGCCGTCGCCGTCGTACGGCCAGTTGCTCAGCCGTACAGGCAGCCGCTCCGCAGGGTCCACACCGCCCATTATCGAACATGTGCGCTACTGATTGCCAAGCTTGTCCGCGGGCGCCGCCGGCCGCTCCGCTGCGGCCAGGGCAGCGCGTAGCTGCTCGACCTGCGCCTCCAATCGGCCGTTCTCGGTTTCCAACCGCTCGATGACCTTCCGGTCGGCATCGGCCGCCCGGGCGCCAGCCTTGGCTTCTTTCTCGTGAGCGCGCTCGAGCCGCTGGAGCTCCTTCTCGTGGTCAGCGCGCAGCCGTGCCGCCTCCTGCCTCAGCAGCGTCACATCGCCTCGCGCGTCCTGCTCGCCCTGCCGGGCGGCCGCCGCGTGCTGCTCGGCAGTCGCCGCCCGCTCGCGTGCCGCGGTGACCTCGCTCTCGGCCTGTTCCTTTACCCGGTTGGTCTCCGCCTGTGTCTCCTCCCGCATCTGGTCGACGAGCCGTTCGGCGTCGGCCTGCGCGGTCCTGGCGCGCTGGTCAGCCTCGCGTACGGCGGTGGCCGACTCGTCCTTGATCCGTTGCAGGAGCGTCTCGTTCTCCTGGCGGGCCGTTTCGACGCTCGCGGCCGCGCCCTCCTCAGCGTTGCGAGCGCGCTCGTCCGCCTCGCGGATCTTTGCTTCGGCGTCGGCTCGCGTGGTCTCGGCGCCGGCCTGCGCGGTTTCAGCGCGCTGATCGGCCTCGCGTACGGCGGTGGCCGACTCCTCCCGCACCCGCTGCAGGAGCGCCTCGTTCTCGGTTCGCGCGGTCTCGATCCGTGCCTCGGCGTCGGCCCTGGCCTGCTCCACGTCGGCCTCGGCCTGCGCCTTTATCTCCTCGATCTGGCGCTGGGTCTCCTGCAGCACCCGGGCCCGCTCCTCGTTGGCCTCGGCTGTCTCCCGCTCCGCGCGCTCGGCGTCAGCGACCGCCTGGGCGGCCGCGTCGTTGGCCTCCTCGCGTTCCCGCTCCGCGGTCTCCCGGGCGCGCTCGGCCTCGAGCCGGGCTCGCTTCGCCTCGCCGGCCTCCGCCTTGGCTTCCGACACCCGCTGATCGGCGCTGGCCTCGATCGTCTCTACTTCGGCCTCCGCCGCGGCGGGGTTGGCGACGTTGGCCAGTGAGTCCCGGACTTGTTCGAGCGTGGTCGCTGCGGCGAGGATCGAGGTCACCGCGTTGTCCGCTGCGGTGCGGGTGGCGTCGAGCAGGCCGGTCGCGCGTATGCGGTGGGTGGCCACGGGTCGCCCGGGCACCTCCTCGACCTCTTCCGCCTGTGGGGCCACCGGGAGACGGCCGGACTGTGCGGCGGTCCAGGCGTTGCGCGCGTTGTGGATCGTGCCGATCTCCGGATCGGGGTCGGGTAGCTCGCAGTACTCCGGGCGCCGGCCGCTGCCCGCGGTCTTTCCCTTAGCCCGCGGCCGCGTGCAGCGCGAGCCCCACTTCCACTTGCACGTGAGCGGGTCCGGCTCCGGGCCCTGCGCGGCCGGCGCACCCGCTGCGGGCTGTTCGTCCATGTCGTCGGTTCTACACCAGGTCGGCCGCCGGGCCGAGTCGTCCGGGAAAACCTGCCCGAGATTAGATGAATAGATGGAAAGAAAAAAAGAAAAGACGGAAAGAAAGAAAGGAGGAAAGAAAGCTAGAGTCGGCCCGGCGCCCGGGAGGGCCCAGACGGCGCTGAGAGCGCCGGAGAGCGTCGCACCCCCCGTTTGCATCGCCGCCCCCCGGGGGAGCGGCGATCGTCGGCGAGCGGCCGACACAGTTGGCCAAATTTCGCGGCCGGACCGCTGAAAAGTCGGCGCCTGGCGGTCCGCGGGGTGGGAGCGGGGCCGCGGAGGCGAACGGCTGCCGGACGGGGAGGCCGTCCGGGACAATGGCCGGCATGCCGAACAACGAAGATCCCGCCACTCTCTCGCCCGGCTCCGCCGAACTTGACGCCGACTTCCGGCGGCTGCGAGATCTGTGGGCTCTCCACAGCGACCGCGAAGAGGCGGCGATCATGGCGGGCTACGCCTTCGGGTACGCGCAAGCCGCGCTCGAGGCCGACCGGCCGGACCTCGCGCAGCCCAAGATCGATTGGATTGTCCACCATCGCGAGTCGGCGGAGGGACAGCAGACGGAACAAGACCCGACGTAGAGGAATGTGAGCCGGGAGAGCCCATCTCTCCTGGCTGGTTCGCGGTCTCGGATTCCCTCGCTCGGCGGTGAGCCTGCAGACTCGCTGCCAAGAGGGGGATGGTCCGCCGTCGGGCGACGACCGGCGATCAACCCGGTCGCTCCTCGCTCTGAGGTATGACCCGAACCGTAGCACGCGCTGAACGAGCGCCGACGGCAGCTAACTTACGTTAACCTTCCTTATCGTAAGTTAGAGCCAGCGCCATGAGACATGATCCGACCGCCGCCCTAACGCCTACCGGAAGGTCGCCCCGTATGCCGCCCCGGTCCACCCTCACCCCAACCCCGCCCAGCCGAGCCGCCGCCGACGCATCCCTCGACGCCCTCCGCGACCGCCACCCGCGCATGCCGAACGACGCGGCATGCGCCGTCTCCGCCATCGCCAGCGGTGACCGCGTCGAGGCGTGGCGCGACATCGCCATCCGACACGAGGCCCCCGCCACCGCCGACGACATCACCGACGCCCTCACCGTCTACGCCCGCCTCCGCGCAGACCTCGAAGACGATGAACGCTGCCTCATCGACATGGCCCGCCGCCGCGGCGTCGCCTGGGCCGAGATCGCCCGCCGCCTCGGCCTCCGCGACGGCGCGGCCGCGCAGCGCCGCCACCGCCAGCTCGTCGACGACAACGCCGGATTCTTTCCGGCCCATCGACTCCAAGATCGCGAAAGGTGACCAGTAGCCGTGTCCTACCGCACGTACATCGCCGGCCGTCTCGACATCGAGCCGCCCATCCCCTGGGGCGACATCGCCGACAGCGAGTTCCTGCCGTACGACCCGGACGAGGTCCTGGCGCGTTGCATCGAGTTCGAGATCGAGGAGCGCGACAAGGTGGCCGTGGCCATCCTCTCCGTTGACCCGCACCGCCAACTGATCGCGCACGGGCTGCTGAAGGAGATCCAGCGCATCATCGACCGCCACGGCGACGGCCGCACGTTCGCCGGCGTCCTGTGGTGCCGCGGCAATGAACCCCACGACCTGTGGCAGCTCCGCATTGTGGACGGTAAGGCCGTGAGGGTGGACCCTTGGTGGCCACCGATGCCCGCCAGTCAGAAAGGCTTCCAGTGACAGCGACTTCCACACCCCGATGGCGCGTCCGCTTGCTGCTCGACTTCCTCCCGGCCGAAATCGACACTCACGCCGACAACCTCCGGGCCATCTTCCCGGCGCTGTACTCGGCGAAGGTACTGCACAAACCCAACAAGCACGTGATCGCCGTAGCCGCCACCGTGGAGGCCGACACAGAGCGCAAGGCCATCGCCGAGCTGCGCCGCACGATCGCGGTCGGCCTGGCCGTGCACCACGTGGACCTTGTCGAGTCCAGGGCCGAGCCGAGCGGCCAAGAGCCGGACCTGGTGGCGCAATGACCAGCACACCCGACCAGACCGTCGCCGACTGGAACGCCCGGCGGCCCGTGGGCACGCCCGTCAGATACTGGCCCATCATGGGCGAGCCCGAAAGCATGGTCACCCGCACCCGCTCGCCGGCGTGGGTGCTCGGCGGGCACACACCCGTCGTCATGGTGGACGACGTGGCGGGCGGCGTCGCGCTCTCCCACGTCCGGCTCGAACCTGACGCATTCGAGGTGATGCAGCTGTGACCGAGCTGGTGCCCGTCGACGCCGCCGTGGTGGCCGGGCTTACGCCGGAGGCCGCCGAGCTGCTCGCCGCGGCCCAGGCCGAGCGCGACGAGACCCTCACCGACGAGGCGGCCGAGCTCGTCTCGCGTGGCCTGGCCGACGCCACCACCAGGTCGTACCGGCGCATCGCCGGCGAATACCGGCAGTGGTGCGAGGCCACCGGCCGCACCCCGCTCCCCGCGAGCGAGGCCACCCTCGCCAACTACGTCGCCCACCTCGCCGCCACACCCACGGCCAAGGGGAACCCGCGGGCGCCCGGCTCGATCGACCAGGCGCTGGCGTGCATCCTCGCCATGCACGACCACGCCCGCCTGACCAAGCCCAACACCAAGGCCGCCCGGCTCGCGCTACGCGCCTACCGCAAGCAGCGAACCAAGGCCGGTCACCGGAAGAAGAAGTCGCCGCCGATCACCCTGCCGGTTCTCCGCCAGATGATCGCCGCGCTGCCGACTGACACCCCGAAGGGCATCCGCGACCGCGCCCTCCTGGTGATCGGGTTCGCCCTCATGGGCCGGCGCTCCGAACTGTCAGCGCTCGACATCGGGGACCTCGTCTTCACCGAGGACGGGCTCGACGTCTACATCGCCATGTCCAAGACCGACCAGGACGCGCACGGCGAGATCATCCCCATCCCGTACGGAACCCACCGCGAGACCTGCCCTGTCCGCACCGTCCGCGCCTGGCTCGACCTCCTCGCCAAACACGGCACCACCACCGGCGCGCTCCTGCGCCCTATCGACAAGCACGACCGGATCGGCGGCATCGTCTACCCGGACGGCGGCCGCGCCGCCCGCGGCACCGGCGAACGCCTGACCGGCCACGGCATCAACTACAGGGTCAAGCTCGCCGCCGTGGCCGCCAAGCTTCCGAACGCCGGCGACTACTCCGCCCACGGGCTACGCGCCGGCGGCGCCACCTCGGCCGCCAAGAACGGCGCCCCCATGTCGGCCATCACCGCGCACGGCCGCTGGGCCGACGGGTCGCCCATCGTGGCCGGCTACATCCGCCAGGTTGACCGCTGGTCGGAAAACCCCATGCGGGGCGTCGGCCTGTAGACGATCCGACCCCCGCTGCGGCCCCGGAAGACGCCGGGGCCGTCTGCGTTTCCGCAGCTAGTTGCGTCAACCTGCCTCGTTGTGATCAATCCAGACAGGCAACTTCCCTTCGGAATAAATAAGCTGTAATATCAGAGCTATAAGAACAAAACGCGGCCCTAAGGGGTCGCTAGCTGATCGGAGCCCCCATGAGCACGCTGACGTTCGACCCGGCCAAGTTCGGAATCCTGTTCAACTTCCCGCTCGCCAGCGACTCGTCCCGCGTGATCAACGTCATGCCGGGCGACCGTGAGACCTCGAACGGGAAGATCACCGCCTGGCGCGTCGCTTGCGACCGCAAGTACCTGACCACGGAGGGCGACTGGGTGCCGGTCGCCGCGGACTCCCGCAAGCAGGATGCTGCCGAGCTGATCGGCTTCACCGACCGTGACGCGGCCCTGCAGGCCGCGTACGACGCGGCCGAAATGCTGTAACCGCCCGGCCGCCGTACCTCACCCGGGTACGGCGGCCCATCGCTACGCCCAGACCCTGTGACCCTGAAAGGCCCGCCGTGAACATCCTGGTACGCCACCTCCGACTCGCCGTGATCAACCACGCGCTCGCCCACATCGACAACACCCCCGGCGACGTCGTCGTGGCCCAGCTCGCCAGCCCGACGGTCCGCATGCGCGGCCACCTGCGCAACGACCCCGCCGCCCTCGCGGACTTCCTACGCTCGGTGACCATGGACGCCGACACACCGACGTTCTACGCCGCCTTCAAGGGCGCCCAGAACGTCCTGATCGCGGCGGGCCTGCCCTACATGCCCGACCCGGTCTCCGTGCCCGCCGCCCGAATCTGACCCCCCGAACAGGAAGAAAGGCGGAGCCCGGAATGAGCTTCTACCGGGAGAACGTCCTCTGGCAGAGCTACGACGAGCGCTGGCGCCTCGGCTTCTACATCGTGATCGACGACCCCGGGGACAACGACAGCGGGGAGGGCGCCGAGTACGACTCCACCAGCTTCGAGACCGTGTTCGAGGCCTCCACCGAGGCAGGCTGCGATGGCGAGCTACGCGCGTCGTGGCGGTCGAACCCCGGCGGCGGCGACCGGTTGGCGCCCGGGCACGACGACTGGCTGCCCAAAACCCGCGTCCTGGACGCAATGGCCGCCGAATGGGCCGAACGCCAACGCACCTGGATCGCCGCGCGCCGCCGGCCCTTTGACCCGTCTTGGGACCTCACCGGCACCCCAACTTGGGAGACTCTCGCCGAACGGTTCGACGTCACCCGCCCCGCTTCGCCGTCGGTGGCCGAGCTGGAAGCGTGGCTCAAGGTCCCCTTCGGCTCCCTGATCTGGAATCCGAGTGAGGCCATCACCCGCATCCGCGCAGGCTGGAACGTCGTCGAGCGCAACACGACGCAGCAGGCCAGCGCCACCCGGCTTGCCTGGATTCTCAAGGCCGCATCCGGTAGCGCCGACCCGTATCCGACCGCCGCTCAGGCCGCCGCAGCGCTCCTCGACTCCTGCACCATCACCCGCCGCCCGTGGCAAGAGCCCGTCTGACCCGCCGCGCCCCGGCCAGCACCACGCTGGCCGGGGCTTACCTGCGCGGTCGCCGCCGGCCGCGCCGAGGGAGGAGAATCCACCTCATGAGCACCGACCTCTCCTGGTCGCCCCCAGGCATCCCGGACCTCGTACGCGCGCTCGAGAACGCGGACCTAACCAACGTGACCTGGGAGTCCCGGTTCGGGACCTGGGAGTCCCGGTTCGGCTATGGCGGTGTCGAGGTCACCAGCCGAACATGGGCACGCCGTAGCGACGAGGAACAGGGCGCGGCCGCGGCCCGGCGTGGCCTGGTCGAGCTGGCCGAGCACACGATCAGCATCGTCGAGGAGCGCGGCTTCCAGCACGCTGTCCAGCCGGACTACATCATCGCCCACGTCACCAAGCCCACCGGGTTCGGCCACCGGAGCGGCTACGAACTCACGCTGCAGCTACGGGTCCGCCCGCCCGCCGGCGACACCATCCCAACGCCGGCCGGGGACGAGCGCCGGTCAGAACCTGTTGTGCCCCACATCAAGATCGTCTAGCGTTGGGTCCTTCCGGCCCGTCCCCTCAACGCCCGGAAGGACCCGCCAGCCGTGCCAGGAAAGCACTCCAGCTCGAACGAATGGTCGGTCACCTGCACGCGCCAGATCGCCGCGAATGTCCGGCACCACCGCGAGCGCCAGAACCTCAGCGTGCAGACCGTGGCCAACCGCTGCGCCGAGATGGGCGTTCCCATAACCCGGCCCAAGCTGGCCAAGCTGGAGTCCGGGCACGGCAACCTCCTCACCGTGCCCGAGCTGCTCGTGCTCGCCCATGCCCTCGACACGCCCCCGCTCCTCCTGCTCGCCCCCGTCGGCCGCACCGACAGCGCGGTCGAGATCGTCCCCGGGGTAGAGACCGACCCGCACACCGCGGCGGCGTGGATCGACGGCAGCGCACCACTCCCCACCGACCCGCAAGACGCCGGCGCCGCCGCCCGCGCGGAGTTACGCCTGTTACGCGAGCACCAGCGACTCCTCGACCAGTGGACATCACGCACCCGCGCAGCCGCGGCATCCCACGAGCGCGCCGGAGACGGACCCCACGCGAAAGCCTGGAGCGAAGCCGCCCACCTCCACACCCGCGAAGCCGAACACGCCGCCGAACGCATCGCCGACCAGCGCGACAACATGCGAGCCCGCGGCATCACTCCGCCCCCGCTACCCCCGGGACTCCTCCACCTCGACCACCGGCCATAGGCCCCATGGGGCGCCTTTTGCGAGGCATCTACGCGCGCACGCGCGAGGCAACCCTCGAGCGAGTCGTCTTTCCTTCCGGCCGAAGGCCGCAGCGATCGTCGTACGGCGCGTCGGGTCATGGCGTGAGGAGGGCAGGCGCCGGTCCCAGACCAGAGTCGGCACGCCAGACCTGCGTCAGCCGCGGGGCCAGCGCCTCCGCTTGCTGCAGGGTTATGCCAAAGGCCGCGAAACCGTTGATGCCGATGGACACCTCAGTGCCCTCGGGGATCACCTGTCTCAGGATCTCCCAGGCGAGATTCTTGGCTTCCTCGGAAATCCGGTGACCGGTGAGGATGCCGTCCACGTACAGGTCGGCTTTACCTCTCTCGGTGAGAATGCGGACCGCCGGGCAGTGTTCGGGCGGAGGATTCTTCGGCATGCGGCCCATCATGTCGTAGTGAGGTGCTGCATCGAGGCCGGATCAGGTGAGGTGCCGGCGCCGTGGCGGTTCGATCGCTCGCCGGCGCGGTTGTGGGGCGGGCTCATCGACGCGGTCGGCCTTGACTCGCTCTGCCTGGGCGCGTTGCCGGGCGGCCGGGGCGAGGAGGACCTCCCACACGACGCGGCCGCCGCCGCCGCGGTGTCCGAGCTCGCGGGTGCCACTGAGGACGAGGTCGGGGCACGCCTGGAGCCACGGGAGCGCAACGGCGAGTACGTCGGCCACATCGTCGGCGTTGTCGTCCATCGCACGGAACTGGACCATCAGCGGGCTGCCTTCCTGGTGAGCGTGGCGAGCGCGGACGGTCGGCCCGCGGGTGTGGCGCGGACCTGGTCCCAGTCGATGCCGGGGTGGCCGAGCAGCACGTCGAGGTCGCCGGTCCGGTAGAGCGCGACGCACGGCGAGTCACGGCGCCGCTGGTATGGGCCGTACGCCCAGCCGGAGGGCTCCAACCACTGGGCGTGCACGAGGTGGTCGAAGTCGCTGCGGCGGACCCGCAGGTACGCGGCCGCCTCGTCACTCGTGCGGAGCCCGCCGTTGTGGAAGGCGCGTTCGAGCGCGGCCCGGTCGGTGAACCCGGCGATGGCTGCCTCGTCGTAGAGCTGGTGGCCCTTGTACGTGCCGGCCTCGGCGATGAGGCCCTGGCGCGCGAGTTCGATCACGGTGTTCCGGCCGACGGTGAGGTCGGGGAACGCCGCGTTGAGGATGTCGGCGGCGCGCCGCGCGCCGACACCAGGTGAGGCGGGTGGGGTGCTTTCGGGCATCGTGATCTCTCCGTCGCGGGGATCGGTCAGGCCCCGACCGTACGCCGTCGCGCCGCCGTCCGCAACTCCGAAAAGTGGCTCTGACCAGGGGATTTCAAGCCAGGTGGCTTGTAATAGCGCGCCGGATGAATGGCCGGGCTGTCGGCGAGGGAGTAGCGTGGTGGCAGTGGCGGTCGGGCGCGCGGCTCGTCACCTCGCGGGCAGTCTCGCGGGAGATGGGCCCTGGTGGGCCTAAGGGTGTAGTGCACCCGCAGCGCGCACCGCCCGGCCGGCGGCGATCTATTCGTCGCCGGCGGGGAGGGCGGGCAGGGCGTTGTCGAGCGCGGCCCGCCACAGGTCGCCCGTCGTGGTCACCTGCCGCGCCAGCTCCATGTACTCCTGGTACGCGGTCGGCGCGGTCGCCTCGGTCACCACCTCGGGGTGCCGGTCGCGCCAGGCCCGGAGCTTGTCGATCGCGTCGGCGCTGGTGTGGAAGCACGCCGCTCGCGCCCGTTCGGCCAGCGCGGTGGGCAACGACAGGGTGAGCTTCTCTGCCCATCCTCGATCAAGCGATCCGGGCCACCGGCCCGACCGCGGCGCGTTGTCCGGGATGGGCGGCCAGTCGTGGTCCCAGCCGCGCTGGCGCAGCTCCGCCTGTACGGCGTGCGTCATGAACACGTCCTGGGTGTCGAGCAGCTCGCCGCGCTCGCGGAGGCCGGCGACGTACGCCCGGGCGGCGCCCCTGATCGCGGCCCGCTTGCGGGCGGGCATGTCCCGGGTGATCTCCCAGCGCGGGTCCTGCAGCAGCTCCTCGCGGCGCGCGACTTCCGCCGCGGTGTGGGCGACGAGCCGGTCGCGCAGCCCGGTGGTGATGCGCAGGTAGATGGGCGCCGTGCCTGCCATAGGTGACAGCGTGCCAGATGAGCTAGCCAAGTGGCTTGAGATTAAGCCATCTGGCTAGAAATCAAGCCAGGTGGCTTGAATCGCCGGCTGCCCCGCCGGTGGACGGATCTGGCCGCCCGGAGGATCCCCACGATTTTTTTCGTAGCGTGACGCACATCACATTGGGGTGCTGGGTGTCTGCCCGCTCCTAGATCAAAAGTCCCTCACCATGACCTATGCACCACAGAACGTACAGGCATTTCGTTCCAGCAGGTCAAACCGGGGTTAGGCGGCATATGAAGTTCTGCGCGCACGGCCCGTGAGTGTTGTTTATGGTTGTAGATAGCTTCTTTACCCCGGCAGGTCGGCCGGCCACTGCAGAGTCGACCGGCCATCAGGGGCCGGCCGCACCGAGGAAAGGCGCAAATCGGCCGTGAATAAGAAGGACAACAGGTTCAAGCAGTGGTGGCGGAGCCGGAGATGGCCCGAACCGCAGGAGCTCGCCATGACGGCGTTCAACCTCGCGGTGACGATCTTCTTCAGGCTCGGCGGCTGACCCAGGAGGTACCAGCTCCTGACCCAGCCCCCGGCCTGATGGCCCCCACCTCGTGAAGGGAGGACCAGTCCCGGGCCTCGTATCGTGTCGCTAACCGGCGGCGGTACGGGGCCCCTTCTACATGTCTGACCAGGGAGTCTTCGCGAGATTCCCATGGACTGAAATCTGCATGTACTTAGCACTGTACTCGCCGGATCGTAGTTGTGCTTACATCGCAGGAAAACCTCTTGGGAAACCATCTCCTAACTGTTGGCTTCCCATCGCACTTCTTAACGGTGACTCGGACTCCGACTTCTTCTCTTCCACAGTGCTTCTGGTTGTCGTAGTAGTGCTTTCCGCCGTCGTTCCCGGCTTGGTTCTTATCGAGAGATACGCCAAGACGTAAGCGGCGGGATCGTCTACCTTCCCTCTCCCCTACTGGAGAGGCCCCCATATGCCCCCGTTCCTTCCCTGGCTGGTGTTCGCGTTCAGCGCGCTGGCGCTGGCCCTGTCCGTCTTGTACTGCCGGCGGGCCCGACGGCACGCCCTCGCCGCGTCCGTCTCCGCCGCTGGCGCGGCCGCGTCCGAGAACCTCGCCATGCTCTCGGCCGCGGCCGCCGAGTCGAGCCGCCGCATCGCTGGCGCGGTGGCCCGGAACGCCGCCCGCCACCGAGCGCACGACCACACCGCCGAGACCGCCCAGCCCGTCTCCGAGGACATCCGCGTCGTCGGGGGCGGCCTGTGAGCGGATTCGTGCAGCATGGCCCTGGGGAATTCTGCCCCGTCATGACTCGGCCGGGCGAACTGCCGATCGAACCCGACGGGACGAACCCCACGCCGGCACCGGACTGGCCGGCCAGCGGGGATTGCCGGAACTGCGGCCGCTGGGGCGTGATCTACGAGACGCCCCCGCTCGACCCCGCCCAGGCCGACCTCGCCGAGAGGTTCGCCCGCTGGTTTGGCGGGTCGCTCGCCTGGGACCTCGGGGTGCGTGAGCCGTATGCTCCCCTGCACAAGGATCTGTTCGACCTGCACGCCCGGGTCGAGGTGGTGGTGCTCGCCGGCAACGCAGGCGCGGCACCGGTGACGGCACAGCAGTGCCGTGAATGCGGCGGGGACGGCTGGCCCTGCAAGACGCTGCGCGTCATGGCCGAGTGGCACAAGGGTGTTCCGGGGTGGGACGAGAGGTGGTCGGCATGAAGCACCAGTTCAAGCTCGACGAGGACGGCGAGGTCGACCTGTTCGCCGTCGCCAACGACTGGGAGTTCCACAACGGCCCTTGGTGTCTGACCTGCAAGGACACGTGGTGCGTGCACTGTCACCCAGAGCGCAGCCTGGAGGAGGAGTGCCCCGGTTGGCGGCGGGATGACTGCTCGCGGTGGCCCACTCGGTCAGGAAAGCACGGCTACCATTTGCGGGCCCGTCGTCGGCGCCGCCGTGAACGCCGGAGGCGCGCATGACCTCCCGCCAGGACCAGCTCCGCAACCTGCTCGACGGCATGGTGGAGGTGATGCCCGTCGACGAGTTCGTGGCCGAGGCGACGCGCCGCATCATGGGGCCGCTGCACGAGCACCCCGTCCTGCAGGAGGTACGCGAACGCCGCTCGGCCGCCCTCCTGCTGTGGAGCGGGACGACCGGCGAGGCCGTCGAGCAGGTCATCACCGCCGAGCAGGCGAACGACCTGCGCGCCTACTACGAGCAGCTCCGCGAACAATCGGAACGCGACGGCATCATCGGCTGCGGGGCGCTGCCCCCCACGCTTCCCCCTCCGATGCCTGGCCACTGGGCGACCGTGTACGGGGTGCGCCTCATGATCGAGGACCCGACCCCGGTGCTCGGCGAGTACACCCCCACCGACAGCCCGGACCGCGCCAGAGGACTGGAGGCGATCCGCGCGCACCTGCTGCCCGCCGGCACCGCCGTCCACGTGCACGGCTACGCCTACATGTCCGCGCTCGAGCTCCGGTACGGGCTGCGGGACAGGACCGTCGCGACCGCGAAGAAGCGGCTCGCCGCAAGCCTGGGCAGGCCGCACTTCCTGGCGGTGCTCGGCGCCGAGGACCTCGCCGGGCCGTTCGAGTACCCGGCCCAGGCCGCCCACGACGAGGACGGCTGGGGCATGGTGTACGGGTTCACCCTGCAGGCGATCCCCGGCGCGACGCCGTTCCTCGTGTTGCGGCCGGCCCCGAGTCTGCCGCCCGGGCTGCTCCATCCCGACCGTGCGGGCCGCTGGGAACGTCGCGAGCCGATCACCGACCCGAGCTATATCTCTCTGCCCGTCGTCCACGGCCTCGACCCGTCGCGCATCTCCGGCCAGGTGTCAGTGCTCACCGCCAGGGCGACAGGCCGCGTAGAGATCAACGCCGACCGCGCAGCGGCCGAAGTGTACGAGGTGACCCCGTGACCCACCAGATCACCGCCGACCAAGCCGCGACGTTGCTCGGCATCGCCCACGAGCACCGGCCCGCGTTCGTGCTCCTGGTGGCTCGCATGCAGACGCCGGCCGCTGTCGAGAACGAGCTGCAGCAGCTCCGCGACGAGCTGGAGGCCGTCAACGACGCGCTCCACGCCCACGGCATCGACTACCCGACCGGCGCCCGCGGCGTACGAGACCTGGGCAACCTGATGCGCGGCGCCTTGACCGCGCGGGACGAGGCCCGGGCCGAGGCCGCCGCTCAAGGCCTCCAGGCTGCCGGGCCCTTGTCCGGGCATGAGGGGTATCTGCGGGGTGACGGCGCCCGCGTCGTCTACGACGGGGCGGCCAAGCTGCACCGCGCGTGGCCCGGCAGCACGGTCCACGAGGTACGCGCCACGGTGGTCCGCCATGAGCCCGAGCACGATGACCTGTCGCGGCCCCTGTTCATGTCAGACCCGTCCGTATACGTCGAGCTGGAAGCGACCACAGCGATGCCAGCCGACGACACGTGGTCGTACCCCCGCCCCGTCAGCAGGCGGGAGGAATGGGTCGTCACGCTGCCCCCGCCGCCGGGCAGCGCCGACGTGCCCGTGGTGCTCACGGGCCAGGCGGTCAAGGCGGATAGCAACCCCGGCGGCTGGTGGTCGGCACGCCTGCAGGTTCTCTCCGCGTCCATCCCCGGCCGGTGACGTTCCGTAGCGGGGTGCCGGGAATCGCGGGGGCTGCACCTACCGTCAGTGATCACCGGGTGGGTGGGCTCGCGGGGGGTTGCCGCCGGCCCGCGCAGGCTGGGAGGCTCGCCACCATGACGAGACACGGTGACACCGGCGGCTGGGCCGCGAGCGACTCGGGCGGCTGGGCGCCCAGCGTGGGCGGCGGCGTCCGCCACTCCACGGGCGGCATGCGGCACATGGGCGGTATGCGGCATCTCGGCGGCTGGTAGACCGGCACAATTCGATCTAGAGGGCCCGAACCCCGGCAGAGGGGGGTTCGGGCCCTCCCCTGTTCCATCAGGCCGCGAGCAGGGACGTAAGGCGCGGCCGCGGCTATCTTGCCCGCCATGGCCGCGGGACTCTACGACCTGCTCATCGAGGCGGGCACCGACTACGACCGGGTGCTGACGTTGACCGACCAGACCCCCGAGCGGGTGCCGCTCGACCTGACCGGCTGCCACGTGAGGGCGCAGATCCGGCCCAACCATTCACGGAACGCGCCGCTCCTGCACGACCTGGCGCCCAATCTCGCCATCACCAACCCGGCCGGCGGAGTCATCGCCCTGCGCATCCCCGGCGAGGCGTCGGCCGCGTGGGCGTGGCGGACCGGGGTGTGGGACCTGGAAGTCGTCGACGCCGGCGGCGCGCCGCTCCGGCTGCTGAAAGGCGCCGTCAGGGTGTCGCCGGAGGTTACGCGATGAGCGAGCCGGGCGTGGAGGTGTCGGAGCTCGCCGGCGACGGCGTCATAGTCACTGTCGAGGAGTCGGGCGGCGTCGCGGTCGAGGTGGCGGAGGTCACCACCGCGGTGAGCGTCGCCCTGGCCGTGCCTGGCATCCAAGGCTCGCCCGGCACGCCCGGCCCGCGCGGTGAGCAGGGCCCGGCCGGTCCCGAGGGCGGCGCCTACCAGACCGAGGTCGTGTTCGCCGTGCCGGCGCTGGTGTGGGAGACGGAACACACGCTCGCCCGCCAACCTCACGTCACCTGTTTCACGAGCGACGGGCAGCGGGTGGAGGGCGATCCGTCCTACCCGGCCGACAACGTCGTGCGCGTCACGTGGGCGGTGCCGATGTCCGGCACGCTCCGACTCACCTAGGGGGCACCGTGCCGAACTGGTTCAACCAGCACCACTTCAACAAGATCCCGCCGACCGGATTCGTCCTGCC
Organism: Nonomuraea sp. NPDC051941; assembly: GCF_044593615.1. NCBI lineage: Bacteria > Bacillati > Actinomycetota > Actinomycetes > Streptosporangiales > Streptosporangiaceae > Nonomuraea > Nonomuraea sp. NPDC051941. Next base: position 101,011 of record NZ_JBIUCF010000043.1, on the reverse strand, counting down.
GTCGTCCGGGACCGAGCCCGCCGCCGCGGTGACGTTCGAGCTGTGGGGCGACACCGGCACCGGCCGCGCGAAGTGGCGCACCGCCGGCGGCGCGTGGATGGCGTTCGACGACGTCGCCGACGCCGCCGTCACTGACGCGAAGATCGCCGCAGGCGCGAACATCAGCTTGTCCAAGCTGGCCACGAACCCACTCGCCAGGTCCAACCACACCGGCACCCAATCCGCCGCCACGATCAGTGACCTGGCCACGACGGTGAAGGCGTTCCGCCTCGACGAGTTCGCCGCCCCTACCGCTGCTCTGAACGCGGGCGGCCAACGATGGACCAACGTCGGAGCGCCCGTCAACCCCAACGATGGCGCCCGCCTCGCCGACGTGCAGGCCGCGGCCGCCGGCATCAGCGTGAAGCCCGCCGTGCGCGCCGGCACGCTGGTCAACATCGCATTGACCGGGCTGCTGACGGTGGACGGGGTGGCGCTGCAGGCGGGTGACCGGGTGCTCGTCAAGGCGCAGACGGACGCCACGCAGAACGGGCTCTACACCGCGGCCGCCAGCGCTTGGTCGCGCACCGGCGACGCCATGGCGCCGAACACGTTCGTCTTCGTCAGTGAGGGCGCCACGCTCGCTGAGACCGGGTGGGCGATCTCGACGAACGCGCCCATCACGGTCGGCAGCACGGCGATCGCCTGGGCGCAGTTCGCCGGCGATGGTGGAGGCGGCGGCGCTGGCGCGGGCCTCGTCCAGAACGGCGCCCTGCTGGATGTGGTGGCCGCGGACGGGTCGATCGTCGTCAACCCCGACTCGCTCGCGGTCGGCCTGGTCCCCATCACGAAGGGAGGTACGGGCGCCACCACCGCGGCGGCAGCACGAGCCGCGCTCGGAGTCGGCGGCACCTACTCGGCGGACTTGCCCGCGCTTACCGCGGGGACGTGGGCCAACATCACCCACAGCCTGAACACCGTGGACATCGCCGAGCCCACGTTCCGGGACCTGGCCACCGGGGAGTTCGTCCGCCTCGACGCCAAGACCATCGACGCCAACACCGTCGCAGTACGCGCGGCCGTTCCCGTGGCCGCCAACACGCTACGGATCACGGTGAAGTCCTGATGCGCCACCTCAACCCCCTCCACATACCGCAGCTCCCCGCCTCGCCTGCCACTCCCCCGGCTGGGTACGTGGCCGTCGCCGCCGGGCTGGACGGGCGGCTCCAGACGCGTTCCGCCGCTGGCGTTACGTCGGTCGTCCCGTCCGCGCACCGGGTGTCATTGGCTCAAGACGTCACGTTGCACGCCGCCCGGCCCGACTGGGCCGCGGTGTCGGGGCTTCAGCTCGATCTGCCGTCCGGCGTGCATCGTGTCTCCGGCGTCTTCACCATGACGACCTCGCTGGGCAGGTGGGCGTTCACCAGCTACGGCTTCGACGGGCCGGCATCCGGCCGCATCCTCAAGGTGGACCAGGCGGAGACCGTTGCAGGGAGCGTCTACGGCGGCTTGTGGTTCAGCGAGGCCTGGGGCAACCTGATCAACGGGGTACGAGGAGGAGACGACGCGACCGAAAGGCAATACGTGGTGGCCGAGCTCCTGGTCCTGATGCCCGAGCCGGGCCAGGTCACCCTCCTCGGGCAGGTTGAAACGCCTCGCGCTTGGCACGACTTCGACGGCACCTCCGACAACTGGTCCATGAGCGGCGCCGACGTGGACGAGTCGAACACCGACTACGTGCACTCCGGCTCCCTGTCCGGGAAGATCGTCGCGGTCGGCGACGAACGCGCAGTCCTGTACGTGTATGAGGGCGCGTCTCCGGCCACGACGTGGAGTTGCGAGGCGTGGATGTACTCGCCGACCGGTCTGCCCTGGGCTGGCCTGGAGATCGACTTCATGGACGACAACGGTGAATCCCTTGGCATCCAGGCGGCATACAGCGCTCTTCCGGCGGGCGTGTGGACACGGCGGGCGGTAACCGGGATCGCGCCGGCCCGGACCACCCAGATCTACGCTCAGGTCGGCCTGGAGACCGCGAACAACGGCGCCGCGGCCGGGAACACCGTCTATGTGGATGACATCGTGTTGGCGCAGCAGGGGGACACGTTCACGGTCAAGGCGGGCTCTTACCTCCAGACCACGCCGATGTGACGGCTCCCGCGGTAGGGCGGCGCCGTGGTGCCCGTCCTCCGACTTCGGGCAGTTCTCGGGTTGCTACCTCTCGAGGGTCTGGCCGATGGTTTCCGCGCTTGTGCGCGTCGCTTCGCATAAGTCGGTCCTGAGGGGGGTGGGCAGGGTGCCGAGCCCGAGGCCCGACAGGTGCACGATGGAGGTCAGCGCGGCCGCCTCCTGCTCACTGATCAGGCTGAGACAAGGCTCGTGGGCGAGGATGTCTCGGGCGACGTAGCCGTCTGCCGCCTGGATCACCTCCCGTGCCAGGCTGGCGGCTACGTGCGAGCGTTCGGGCTGGTCGGCGTCTTCCAGGTCGAGAACGGTCAGGCCGAGCCGCACGCGGAAGACCAGCAGCCCCGGCACCGGAGTGAGTTCCAGATGCCGGTCCCGCATTGTCTGGACGGCGGCGCCGACCGGGCTTCCGGCCTGCTGGAGGCAGAGCACGGTCAGGCAGGCCGCGACGGCTTTCTCCCACGGCTCCGATGCGTCGCTCTGCTCAAGCAGTGTCATGGCCACGTCCGTGTCGCCTGCGACGCAGCGCGCGAGGATGGCCACCTGTCGGCCATCCAGTAGGCGTTGGCCGATGCCGCGCTGGCGGCGCAGGTGCTCGTGCGCGTCCTTCCACCGGCCTGCGCTGGTCAGCGCGCGTGTGCCGTCCGCGAGGAGCACGCTCCACAGCCACTCCGCCACGCTTCTTCGGTCGTCGGCGGTCGCGGTCAGGTTCGTTGCCGGGATAGCCAGGCCGTCGATGACCGTGTCCTGCTGTGATGCGATGGCGTCGAACAGGTCGGTCAGGAGCTGATGGCCGGCATCGTGCTCGCCGTCTCGGATCGCCAGCCGTGCCAGGTTGACGACGGGTTCGAGAGCGCGGCGCGCGGCCTGCGCGCCCAGAGGGCGGGCGCGCAGGTACGTGGCGGCGTGGCGATGGCACATGTGCCTGGCCAGGTCCGGTAACCCCACGTCGGAGGCCAACAGCGCGGCTTGGTTCCAGACGGCGGACGCGGATGTCTGGTCCCCCGTTCGTGCGGCCTGGTCAGCCAGGGCGCGCAGCGCGCCGATGCGGTCGTCGAGCGGCGGGCACCCTGGGCGGGGGCGCGCGACGAGGGGGAAGCGGCGAGCGATTGGCCCGGTGGGGTCCATGCCGGCTATTCCCAGATGACGATGATCTGGTGGTGGTCGCGGTCGAGGACGAACCGGCCGGCCCCTGGGTTGTCGCCGGAGGCGGGGTCGTCGGGGATCTCGAATCGGGCGGTCACGTCCCGGTATTCGCTATCCCACCGGCAGATCTCCTCCGCCACCTGGTCCATGAGCTTGGCGGGAGACGGGCCGTGGCCGACGACGCCGAGCTCATACAGCTTGCGACCGCCTTCCTCGGGTTGCGCGGGCCGGATGGTGAGATAGACGAGGTCACGATCGTTGACGGTCGCCATGGACCCCCACGGGAACATGGGCGTGACCACGCCACGCTCCTTCGCTTCGGGCGAGGTGTTCATCCGCATGAGGGCGTTGTCCAGGCGCAGGCACAGCCACAGGTCCAGCCACTCCAGCGACACGTCAGCGGGGAAGAGGACGCCGGTCCAGTCCTCGCGCCGTTCGCTGGTCAGCACGCCGTCCAGCCCGGCCGGTTCGACGGCCTGGTCCCTGTGGGCTTGCAGGGTGACGTCCTGCTCGGGGGTGAGGTGGATGTAGCGGCGGGCATCGTCGCCGATCCCGCGCAGCGGCATGAACACGGTCTGCTTGCTGTCGAGGCTGTGCCAGCCGTGGTCGTTGCGCTCGAAGACGATGCTGCGGGAACTGGTGCCGCGCAGCCGCACCGGTGCGACCAGTCGGCCGCCGGGGGCGAGCTGGTCCCTCCATGCGTCCGGGATCTCGTAGGCGCCCACGGTGGCGATGATGCGCTCGTAGGGGGCGCAGTCGGGGTGGCCGAGCGCGCCGTCGCCGAGGACGACCTCGACGTTGCTGATGCCTGCGGCGGCGAGGTGCTCACGGGCGCCGGTGACGAGGTCGATGTCCACGTCGATGGTGGTGACGTAGCCGCGCTCGCCGACGATGGCGGCCATGAGAGCAGCGTTGTAGCCGGTGCCCGCGCCGGCCTCCATGATGCGGTCGCCGGGTTGGGGGGCAAGCTGCTCGAGCATCGTGGCGACGGTCCACGGCTGGGAGGCGGCGGAGATGTTGACGCCGGCGTTGTCCTGCTTGATGTATACGGGGGTGTCGGCGTACGCCTGGTCGAGGGGGACGCCGGGCAGGAACAGGTGACGCGGGGTGCGGCGGAAGGCGGCTTCGACGGCGGCGGTGCGGATCACCTTGTGGTCGAGGAGCCGGCGGGTCAGCTCGTCGCGGAGGTGGTCGGCGGAGGCAGCCGACCGGTCATCGCTGATAGTAGTCACTGGATTCACCTTAGTTATCGGATGGGTGGTGGGAGGCGATGACACGAAGTCGTCGCCTCGGTGGAACACGGTGTCCACCGCCAGCGCGGCCAGCACAGCCTGGTCCTCGATCGGCAGGCCGGCGCGGTTGGCGTGGAAGATGATGTGGTGGGCGAGCACCGACCGCAGCCCGCGCGTCAGTTTCCCTTCGGCTGCCAGTTCGGCCAGAGCTTGCCCAGTCCGCTCGAACGCGGCGATCCACTCGCCGTAGCCGGCGAGAGCTCCGCCGCGGGCCGGGTCGCACAGGCGCCGGGTGTCGGCGGTCATGAGCCGCTCCATCGCCGCCGCTAGTTCGGCGGCCCGCTCGGCTGGGATGATCTCCGACCTGGCGGGGCGGAGCGCGGCGACTTTGGCCCACACGTCGCCTTGCTCGTACCAGTCGAGCGAGGCTGCTCGCAGCAACGCACCGCAGAGCACGACGCTGGTTTCGCGCATGCCCAGCCGCGGCGGGTCGGGCTCCGCCGCGCGGGTGAGCAGGTAGCGGCTGTCGTGGTGGAACAGGGTGTGGGCGGCTTCCATCCCCGCCCAGCCGCCGAACGCGTGGAGTTCCGGCTCGTAGCGGCCGTGCGCCCAACCCTCGATCTGCCCTTGTCCGGCCAGCGTGTCGAGTAGTTCGTTCACGGCGGCTGGGGCACTGGCGGCTCGCACGCGCAGCTTCCACCGCTCCTTTCGGACATACCACCAGCCCTGGGCGCTCCCTTCGTCCTGAAGCGCGGTGAGTACGGGCAGCAGGGCGCGGGCGGCTACCTGCTCGGCGGTCTGGCGATCGGGAAATTTGATGTTGTACTGGCGCCAGGTGGGGGTCGGCATCGGTCGATGGTCCTTTGTCAAGTGATGAGAAGACAGGTGTCCCAGCCGGAATGGGGCAGCGTGCCGGCGGCAGGCGCGAGTATGGCAAGGGCGACTCCGGCGGCTCCTTCCAGCAGCGCGGGCCCGGCTGTGCCGCCGAGCAGCGCAGTCACCACGTCCTGGGGTTCCGTTCGGGGTGGCAGGACCTCCTCCAGCAGGACGGGCGTGAGGGTGCGCAGGTGGGTGGCAGTGGCCGGGTAGGCGTTAGCGATCACCCGGGTGGTCAGGTGGGCCATCCCTGCATGGCCGTGGCACAGCGACACATCGGCGGTCGCGGCGCGTTGCGCGGGGTCGGCCAGCGCTTGGGCGACGGCGTGCCCGGCCATGTTCAGGCGTGGGGTGTCGCCCATGGCCAGTGCGGCGAGCTGTTGGGCGCGGGCCAGTCCGGTGGTGCCGTAGCACCACCCTGGCCGCTGTGGGCCGTGCAGTTCTCGGTGTCCGGCGCGCAGGTGGTTCCGGTTGATCCAGTACGGCCAGCGGGGGCCGGTGCCGGTGTCGTTGCGCCACTGGTCGAGCCACTCCAGGATGCGCAGCATCGCCTTGAGCTGTCCGGGTGTGGTGATGCCGCGTCGGGCGGCGAGCCCCAGCAGGGCGAGCGGTCCGGCGATGCCGTGAGCGAGGCCGAAGTTGGCGTGCCCGCCGGGAAAGTCCGGGTGCGGGCGGCCGTCCGGGCTGGACGGGCTCCACCAGCCGGGCAGCGTCTCCCCGTGATCCTTCACCGGTTCGGTGAGTCGCACCAGGTACTCCAGCACCGCACGCAGGGCTTCGCCGTCCGGGTCGCGGCGCAGGAGGTAGGCGCCGAGCCCGGTAAGACCGCGGATCACGTCGTACTCGGCCACGGCGGGTAGGTGCCCGGCGTCGATGCGGGCGTGGGCGTCCTCGACGCGGCGGCGGACGTCGGCGGCGATCGTCGCGTCCAGGCTGTCCAGCGCCTGCTGGTAGGAGCCGGGCGCCTGGACGGCGGCGCAGGCGATGGCGTGGGCGCCGGCGGGCGCGCCGTAGAACAGGTGGCTGTCCGGGCCGGAGGTGAGCGGCGCGCTGGTGATGAAGGACAGCCACTCGTGGACGCGCTGCCATCCGCGCAGCCCGGCCGCGGCCAGTTCGATGTGCAGCAGGGCGATGCCGGGGGCGCCGTGGGCCAGCGACTGCCGCCACCACGGCTGGGAGGCCAGCGCGGCAGGTGCGGCGCTCGGGGTGGCCAGCCGGTCGGCGACCGCGACCGCGAGCTCGGCGGCCGGATGTGAGCCGGTCACGACCGGGCTCCGATGCGGGCTCGCCATGTCAGCGCGGCGCAGCGCGCCAGGTACAGCGCGATGGCCTCGTCGTCGAAGTCGATGCCGCAGGCGCGGACGAAGTGAACGTGCAGCAGCGAGCCGAGCACGTCGTCGAAGGCGATCCCCTCGGTGGCGGGACTGGGGAAGTGGGCGCGGTAGTCGGCCAGGGCCTGCTCGCGTGGCTGCCAGGAGGCGACGATCGCCTCCCCGCCGTCCCGGGCGCGCAGCGCGGCCCAATCGTCGCGCGGGTCGGCGATGCGGACCGCCTCGGTGAAGATCGCGCGAGGCATCGGGTGCGGAGCTGCGGCGGGGATGTGGTCGATCAGCCACCGCATGCCCGCCGACGTGCTGCCGGTGAACGCGGTGGCGACCGCCGCGGTGTTCACGGCCACGAGCGCCTGCCGGTGGGGCCGGTCCGCCAGCCGCAGTTGGTCGAGCACCGCGGTGGAGTCGGCGGCGAACACCGCCTCGGCTGCGGCCATCGCGGGCCCGCCACCCCACCGGCCAGTCTCCGGGTAGGAGGTGGGCAGCACGAGCTCGCGCAGCAGGCCGGCCTGGCGCAGTTCGTCGGCCCAGGTGCTCACCGTCAGGGCCGTCTCGCCGAACGCGGACGGATCCGGAAGTACCAGGCGCAGGCGCAGGTGGTGGTCGGGGTCGCGGTAGCGCATGAACCACCAGCGGGGGTGGCCGAGCCGGTCGAGCAAGTCGGGCAGATACCCGGCGAGCACGACGTCCTGGCGATGCAGGTTCCCGTACAGGTGCGCGAGCAGCACGGGCGAGCGTGCCGGCGGGTTGCCGCGGTCGCGGCCGACGATCCGAGCATGGGTCGGCGCGGGGACGGGCGGCCACGGCGGCGGTTCGGCGGCGGCTACCGGCACGACGAGCTCGTGGGGTCGGCCGGCGCACCAGCCGAGATCCTGCGGCGTCGGCGCTTCGGCGAGCACGGCGTGGCTCTCGTGGTCCAGATGGGTGCGCAGCAGCACCCGGTGCCCGGTGTGGTCGAGGTCGAGCGGCAGCAGGCGATCGCCCTGGATCAGGTGTACCCGGCGGGGCAGGCGGCGGCAGGACCGCCAGCCGGTCAACGCGTCGTCCCACACCGCCCACGGCTCTGTACGGCCGGGCAGTTCGGTGGTGTGGAGCCGCCACCGGGCCGGGGCCAAGACGGTGCGGCCGTAACGGACTCGGGGCAGGTACGGCAGGTGCTCGGCGGCTCCCCAGGAGAACATGCCGACTTGAGCGGTGTGGGCGCGGCTCAGTTCGGTCAGGAACCGGGCCAGCGGCGGCGTGTGGGCGCGTAGGTTCAGCGCGTTGAGCGCGGCGGCCTCCAGCCGTTTGCCCAGGCGGGGTGCGGCCAGGTACAGGCGGCGGCCGTCGCAGCCGACGAACAGGTCCTCCACACCGAGCACCTCCCAGCCGTCCGGGTCGCGGTGCTCGCCGAGGCTGATCAGGATGGGCCAGGTATGTGGGGCGCGGGTCACGTGCGTGGTGGCCGGGTCCAGCGGTGGGAAGGACAACTGCGCCGGCACCGTGTGCTCGTCGGCGCCCGGCAGGTCCGTCAGCGCGGCCGCCAGGCGGGCACGATCGGCTGGCTGCAGTGCGTGCAGGAATCGGCCAGTTAGGACGCCAGCGGCCCGGGCGACGGTCACCACGTGCACCGTGAAGTCTCCGCGGTCGAGCGCCTCCTCGTGGGCGGCGTGCACGCGCGCCCCCACCTCCAGGTGGGACGGCGGGCGTAGCCGTTCGGAGCCCAGCGTCAAATCCGCGATGAGCGCCTCGTCCACGACGATCTCGTCACAGTCGTCCAAGGCCGCGGCCTGGGCGAGCTCGAGCAGACGTTCGTCGCGGCGCGACAGCGGCGAGCGCCGCTCGGGCGTCACCGTGCCGGGGTATCCGTCCGGCCAGCCGATGCCGCTGTCGGCGACGACGTCCAGCACCGGCACCAGCGACCCGATGCCGTACCGCTCGTAGAAGCGTTGATGGTAGGCCCGCCAGGCGGGCGTGCCCACGGGGTAGGCGCTCAACCGGGTCAGCAACAGCGCGGCCCGCTCAACCTCCTGGGCGACTTGTTCCGGCAGGACCGCGTCGCCGTCCAGCCGTAGATCAAGCGCCAGCGGGTGTCGCTTGGCCGGTGCCAGTCCCCGCATCTGCTCGGCCAGCTCGGCGCGCAGCGTGCGGCCCTGCAGGGCTGGCGTGCGGTTGTGCTGCTCGATCCGGGCGTGGATCTCCTGCAGCGCGCCGGCCGTGGCGGCGATCGAGGCCACCGACAGGGCGCTGGCGGTCTCCAGCTCGCGCACCAGGTGGCCGAGCGCGTCCGGCTCGGTGGCGGGCGCGTGCAAGCTGGTGATCAGCGCGCGGCGAGCAACCAGCCCCTCGAGCATCCCCGTGATCACGCTCGGGGGCGTGTCGGGGAACTCCGCCCGTAGCTTGGTGGCCAGCTCACCCAAGAGGATCGGCGTACGGGCTGCCTGTATGACGGTGCGCACCGCCGTGGTGTAGCGCAGCGACACCTCCACTGCCGCTGTTCCCTTCTCGCGTGCCTGCGGCTGGTAGGGCACGATCAGCCGGTCTCCCCGCGCCGCCGCGGTGTTGTTGGCGACCACGGGCAGCCGGGCCAGCAGGGCACGGCTGTTCTCCAACAGGGTGATGACCTCGGCCAGCCAGCCCGCCTCCGCAGCCGCGACGACCTGATGCGTGCTCTCCCAGCGCGATGCTGGCTGTGCGGCGAAGCTGGCCGGAGCCACTCCGGCGAGAAGACCGAAGGGCATCGCTCGGCCGGTCATGCGCAGCAGATAGCGGGCCACGGCCAACACCGCGCGCCGCATCTCCCGTATGTCGGCGTCGCGCCCGCCGCACACCTCCTGCACCTGACGGGCCAGCACCGGGGAGGCATGCTGTACCGCTTCGACGACGTCGACCACCTTCCAGACTTCACGCAGCCAGGACAGCCAGCCCACGGCCGATTCGGGCGAGGAATCGGTCAGGTCCGGCCACGGCGGCAGGTCGACCTCGACGTGGGCCACCGCGCGGATGAGCGCCGCTCCGGTGAACCGGAACCCTGGGGGGTGAGCCTGGGAACGCACGGTATCTCCGCGAAGTAGTGGGCGGGCGGTGCCGCTGGCCGCGAAACGTTCGTGGCCGGCGGCACCGTGGTGCATGAGGGTGCTGGTCTTAGATCAGGAGCCGCCGTCCGTGACGCAGGCTCCGCAGGTGCTGGTGCAGCCGTCGTCGGTGACGTTGATCAGCCCGCCGGGGTCGGCCACCTCCACTGTGCGGGCGTCCAGGTCGAACTCGTGTGCGCGCGTTCGCGTGCTGGTGCTGGATGACATGACGTCCTCCACCGTTGGACCTCCCCAGACCACTCCGGCCCAGGGTCTTGCTAGCGGCGGCCCGCACGTACTGCGGAGCCGCCTTGTCCCGCCACCAGGGGCGGAGCTTCGGTATCTGCGGGATGGCCGGCGGCCTGGCATGTGCTGGGGGCGCTGGCGCGTTTGAAAGGCATCCACGCTCGGCATCTCGTCATGAGTCGCTGTAAAGCATGTACTACATACTTCATAGTTCTTCTAGCCTGAGAGGGCAACGAGTAAGTAGTACGTACTATCGGTAGGGTGAGACCGTGACGAGCACGGCAAGCTACCGCCAGGTGGCCGACACCATCCGCCAATCCATCCACGACGGCACCTATCCGCGCGGCTCGCTGCTGCCCAACGAAGACGCCCTCGCTGACGAGCTCGGCGTCCACCGGGCCACGGTCAACAAGGCCCTGAAGATCTTGAAAAGCGAAGGGCTCGTCTACGTGCATATGGGCGTCGGCACCTACGTCCACAAGCTGCCGCCCATCTTGCGCAATGCAGCCGTCCGGCACAGCCGCGCCCACCGAGAACGCGGCGGCGCCCGCGGCTCGTTGGCCGCGGAACTTGAACAACTCGGCTACACCCTGGACAACCAGACCACCATCGGCCCCGGTCGGCCGCCCACCGAAGTCGCCGAGGTTCTGGGCGTTGACCCCGACAGCGACAGCGTCATCATCCGCGCCCGGCGCATGTACGCCGAGGAGGTGCCCATCCAGATCGTCACTACCTACCTCCCCCGCTCGATCGCGGAGGGCACTCCGATGGCAGAACGCGACTCGGGTGTGGGCGGGATCAGCAGCCGCCTGGCCGAACTCGGCTATGCCCAGGCCAGCATCCGAGAAGACATTGAGGTCCGGCCGCCCACGGACGAAGAAGCACACTTCCTGCGCATGACGCCCGACCAGCGGGTCTACGAGATCTTCCACATGGGACTGACCCGTGACGGCCAGCCGGTGAAGGTCAATCTCTACGTCTTGCCGACCTACCAGTGGAAGCTGAGCTACTGGTATCCAACCGACCCGGTCTGATCTGCTGGCCCGGATCACCCGTTGCGCGGCTCGGCGCACAAGGGCGAACGCTCGGACGAGTCCTGGGCGGAGAGCCGCGTCGCCGGGCAGGTCAGGACTCCACGGGTTGCCATGGACGAGGATGACGAGATCCATCCGGGATCCTCTCGCTCAGATCGCGCGGGCGCGGCGGCGGGGAGCCAGATAGCTGCCGCGGAAGCGGTACAAGATCGCTGTTTGACGGCCGAACGCGTCGAGGAATGAGACGTAGTCCGCCCGCTGCACCACCTCCTTGAGCCCGGCCTCCCTCATGGACGGGGTGATCTCCACGCGCAAGCTCGCCTGCCAGCACTCCTGGCCGGCCTCGTCTCTTCCGCGGACGAACTCATAGGCCGGATTGGACTGGCGGAGAGCTGAAAGTCGCCGGTGGGCGACTGCGGTGGGGTTCATGGGATCACCGTGTTGCTTGTGGGTGGTTGCCGGCGGGACGGGCCGTGGGGTGGCGCGTAGAGACAACGCCACCCCACGGCCCTCGACGCCCCGGGCGGGGGCTCCGGGGCGGGCGTGCTGCGGGCCAGGGGCAGCAGGGGTCGTAGCCCACAGCGAGGGAAAACGGCGCGGCTGTGCTCCTCCGTCTTCCCCCACGATCTCCCTGACGCCGCCCTGGGGAAGGCAGCGGCCGGGAGGTTGGAACCGCAGCCCCGACAGCGCACATCTCTGCCGCGGGCTGCGGGTCTGAGCGGCGCAGGCATCCTGAGTGTGATCATTGATCGGTCTGCCTGCGCCGCAGCGCGCGGCACGGTGGGCAAGAGGTCTGCCCGCCGGCGCGCCGGGACGTGGCCTTGCTGTCCACCCCAGCGGGGCGGCCGCCTGCCTGGCCACGTCTCGCTTCATCGCCCGGTGCCCCTGCCAGGCCCGGGAGGATTCTCAACGAGGGTGGACGACCGGGCTGCCTGGCTGGTCGGCGACCGCCAGAGCGCGCGTCCTTCGAGGCTCATGCGCTGGAGCAGCTCGTCGGGGTACTTGGCCTCGACAACGAGGCCGGGCGGGGGGTAATACCCCTGGTAGAACGCGACGAGACTGCGCTTGTGGCGGGAGTACATCAGCCACCAGTGGGGCACGCGCGGCTGGTAACGTTCGACGAAATCTATTCCCGCAGCGTCGGTGGCGGCGTCGGCGCTGTTGATGAGCATGGTTCCTCCGTGCAAGACAGAGCATTGAGGGCAGGGCCACGGCGCAGTCCGGCTGTCGATGCCCGCGCAGATCCGTTGGGCGTGCCGAGGCGTCACCAGCGCCGGGAGGCTGGTCACTGAGCCTCCAGCAGGTCGCGCAACCCTTCCACGGTTTCGTGGCGCAGCGGGTCGCTCTCCTGGTCGCCGACGCGGCGAGCACACCAGTCACCGTGGCGCCCGCCGGACAGCCTGTCGCGCCACAAGTCCCAGTTAGGGAAATCGCCCTGCAAGACTTCGGCCGCGGATGGAGCGCAACCTATGGGGGGTAGGTGTTCGTCCACGCCTAGACGCTATGAGCAGGCAACATTGCGTACCAGCGACGTAACGCAGCGGTTTATGATCGCGAGCTGAGGAACTACCACGTTCCGTGGTAGTCAGTCGGCGAGGTCGAAGAACTCGACGAGTGCCCGCTGGTCAGGAGTCAGTTTCCGCTTGGTGGTGCCGGTGACGAGTTCCCTCGCGGTGTCCTTGCCGAGTTGCTGGTAACGCAGCCACGCCGGTGCGCTCAGACGCAGCCGCGTCATGATCTGGGTCGCCTGATCGGCTTCGCCGACGTGTAGATGCGCGCGTGCACAGTCCAGCAGGGCCCTGTTCCAGGTGCTGGAGTCAGTCCGCCCCACATCGCGCGGAAGCTGCCGGTAGAGCTCGACGGCTCTCCCAGGGTTGCCGGCGATCATCGCGTTCTCCGGCCGCATCAGCGCCGCGGTCAACGGACCGAATGAGGACCCTCCTGATGGACGGCTGTGCTCGTGCCCCATCCGGGTGCCCGCCAGGATCGCGAGGTTGGCGAACTCGTCCGCGCGGTCCGGTTGGTTGTCTCGTGCCGAAGCTGCCGACGCGCGTGCCAGCAGCCAGCCCCAGGCGTCGAGCTCAGCGATGGTGGCGGTGGACATGCGTGGCTCGACGGCGTCGGCCGCCGCGGCGCAGAGCCGTGTCACCTCGGAGAGACGTCCCTGCCGCATCATCGCCCAGGCTTGTACGGTGACCGCCGCGGCGGCGAGGGCCATGTCGCCGATCGCGAGTGCGTCGCGTTGGGCCTCTTGGACGGCAGTCAGCGCCAGGTCATGCGCGCGTACTTGGATGAGGTAGCGCGCTGCCAGGTTCAGCGCATCTGACCTCAGCCGGATGGCTTTCTCCTTCTCCGTGTCCGGCACGTTGTCGGCGTGATAGCGCGCGGAGAGAATCAGAGGCGGGAGAAGGGTGGCAACCTCGTCATAGTGGTTGCTGTGGTAATGGACGCCGAGGTTCCCGATCGCGCTCTCCAAGCGGGGCAGAGAGAGATGCTCGGAGTCTGCACTCCCGAACAAACGGGTCCCTGACAGGTCGATCGCCGGCGCGATGGCCTCGCGCATGGGGGCGAGGACCAGTTCGCTGGTGCTGTCGAGCTCCGGCTCAGGCGCTCCGGATCGGACGAACGTCATGGTCACCACGTTCAGGACGCGAGCCAGCGCGTGGTAGGTCTCCATGCGCGCTGTTCCGCCCTGCTCCACCTTGCGGACCACGGAGACGCTGACACCGCTTTGCTCCGCGAGCTCCTCCTGAGTCATGCCACTCAGCACACGTAGCTGGCGAACTTGCTCGCCAATCCCTGCCTCGCTTGCCCCCGAGGTACTGACGGTGCTGGCCATGCACTCCACCTCCTGGTCTCTGTTATCAGGCTAGGCGCGTATCCGTTACCAGTCAGGGCCTTGAGACAAAAGAATCACGGCCCCGGGCAGCCGCCACGGCGGGCTTCACATGGACTGACGGGAGCGTCTGTGTGCCATCACGGGGGGCCGGGAGGTTGCACCCCACCGTGCAGTTCTCCCGGCCGCCCTTCGTCGGCCCGCCGAGGCACCAGAGTGTGAGCCTGGTCGTGAATACGCGCGGCGGTAAACGTTCGCCCAGCGTATTGCCTAGGAGCCTAGGGTCACAAGTGCAGGGGATACGGGGGTCCCAGGAGCATAGGCGGCGTGATCGATTTCGGCGCCGACCGACCAGTGCACAAGCAACTGGCCGACCTCGTGCGCGCCGATATCCAGGCGAAACGGATCAAGCCCGGCGACAAACTGCCGAGCGAGGCACGGCTGGTGCAGATCCACGGCATCGGACAGATGGCCGTCCGGCAGGCCATCCGGGTGCTGCGCAATGAGGGCCTCATCGTGACCGTGAAGGGCAAGGGCAGCATCGTGGCCGGCGGGCCGCGCGAGTCGTACGAGGTGGAGCCGGGCTCGGTCGTGGTGTTGCGCATGCCGTCCCCGGAGGAGCGGCGCAAGCTGGACGACATGCCCGAGGGGGTCCCGATTGCGGAGGTCACCCCGCCGGGGAAGGGCCGGCACCGGCGGCTGGTGCGCGGCGACCGCTTCCAGCTCGTGTGGGGCGAGCCGGCCGAGGGCTGATCAGGCGTCGGCGTTGTCGTCGCCGGGGCCGTACTTCTTGTCGTACGCGCGGCCAACCTGACGGGAGCACAGCAACGCAATGCCCAGGGCGGATCCGCCCAGGTACGGGCCGAGCTTGTCGGCGAGGTCCTCGTTGGCGGAGACGATGCCCGACAACGCCACGAACACGACCACGAAGATCTGGATCCGGATCAGCAGGAGCTTCTGCTTGTGGCTCAGCCCCTCGGCCGGGAGCTTCTCCACCGTGAGCGTGTCTTCCGCGTGGCCGCTCTCGTCGAGGATGGCGACGGTCGGTGTGTAGACCGTGGCCGTGGCCTCGACGGTGCGCGGCGTCACCACGGTGATGGAGGCAGAGCCGGTCAAGGTCAAGCTGCCCTGCGCCGAGAGCGGCAGGACGGGCGGCACCGCGCCTATGTGCTCAGCGAGGGAAGCCAGGATGCCACTGGCGATGCGCAGCGCGGTGGCGCGGTTCATGTGGCCGCCGTCCGCGATCTCGTTGCGGATGATGCGGGCCACGTCGTCCAGGTACGTCTGGCGGACTCGCTCCTCGGCCGGGCTCGTCGGCGGAGGCAGCATGTGCGCCAGAAGACGCTTGAACGAATCAGGCTTCGGCCTGGGAGGTCTGGCGGTAGTCATGGCGGGAACCATAGCCGTCGGCACCGACTGGGCATAGTTGGGATGTTGGATCAACGGTTGGCAACGATCGGCGACACGCCCGGCCACTTCAATAACTCTGATTCTGATTCAGGGTAGTGTCTGCGCCCATGAGTGGACGTTTGAAATCGGGACCAGCTCCCAAGGGTGGCAAGCGTCATAGCATCCGCTTCCGGAACGCAGACGTGTACGACAAGGCGAGCAAGGCATGGCAGGTGCTCGGTTTCGAGGACTTCGGCGCCTACGTGGACTTCACGGTCAGCCTCGTGCACGGCAAGTGGAAGGAGTTCGGGTTCAAGGACGCGGACGAAGCCACTGCCTATCTGATCGCCTTGATGCAGGGGGCGATGGTCCCGCCGCCGTACCTCCGCGGCCGGGAGATGCTGCCACTCGCCGATACTGCCGCCGCGTAGCCGTGTAGACGGGTACGCCTCGGAAGGGGAGACGTAGGCACCGGGGAACGGTGCCAGGAAAAAGCCACGAGGGCCTCCGCGCGTTCTACCGCCAAGTACACCGCGCGAAGACCCTCGAAAAAACCGCCGGCCCTGCCGGGGCGTTCGCATGCCCACAGGAGCCGGACCAGTAGCTAGGAGCCAGAGTATCAACGGGCCCCCAGCTCTGCCACTCATGCCCGAGAACGGCGTGTCCTATTCGGGTGATTCCGGCATAGCTGCACTGCATAACCTCATACCCGGCCCAAGAGGGGCCGAATCCAGGCACGGCCTATTGACGGCGGCGGCCACGTGGGCTCTGTGCGCCCCGCGGCTAGGCGCGCGTGGCAAGGTCCGCATCGCCCGCTCGGGTAAGAACGCTCGGGCCGGGTTCGCTGGCCGCCACGAGGTCGCGCTGAACGTACGGTTGCCGCCGTACCAGGCCGCGCTGTACGTGTACGGCGAGGGCATGACCCACCTGCTCGTGGGCGACATGGACCCCAAGCGGGCCGCGGCCGCCGGCGCCGCCGACCCGGTGGCGCTGGCCGAGCGGGAGACGGCCGACCTCGCCGCGCTGGTCGCGGCCATCGGGGGCGAATGCTTCACGGACGTGTCGCCGGCGACTGGCGGCCGCCACCTGTACATGCTGTTCGCAGCCCGCATGTACTTCGGCGACATGGCGCGCATCGCCCAAGCGCTCGCCCGCCGGTACGTGACGTACGACCCCGGGCCGATGCTCGGCATCACCGACGGGCTGATCGTCCCGCCGGGCGCATGGGTTGGAGGCGGCGGCTTTCGCCGGCTCGCTGACGACCCGGCGTACGTGGACTGGGTGCTGTCCAACCCGCTCAGCGCGGAGGTGTGGGACCGGCTGACGGACGCGCTCGCCCCGGAACTGGAGGAGCTCGAGCACGCGGCCGCCTCTCCCCCGGCATCCGGCTCCGGTCTGTGCGACCAGCCGCAAAGTAGCCCCACGGCGGCCGCGGAGTGGGCCGCCGCCCTCGTGGACGAGGACGGCGCCCGCGTGTGGCGGCGCCCGGGCGGCGTGCTCCCCGCACTCTCCCCACGCCTCGAGGCGATCGCCCGCACCGGCATCTACCCGACCGGCGTCGGGCCCGGCCTTTACCGGTCCGACAGCGAGGCCCGGCAGGCGGTCATCGCCGGCGCGTTCTCCTGCGGGTGGCGCCTCAAGGACGTGGCCGAACGCCTCCGAAGCGGCTACTGGCCCGGCCTAGCCGGCTTCTACGCCCGGTATGTCGATGATCTCCAACACACCCAGGCAATACAGGCGGACTGGGAGAAAGCGGCGCTCTGGGTTCTCGAACGCGAGTCCGGCCGTGAGATCCACACAAGGGAGAGAACTCACGGGCGGGGGTGGCAGGTGTCTGTAGAGGGGGTGCCGGTCGCGGTCAAAGCTCCGACCTCTCCCCACTCTTCCAGTAATCGAGAAGAGGCGCTCCGGCAAACCCGCCGCTGGAACTCCGCTTTCCGCGCAGCCGAACGCTACAGGTGGCCCGGACCGGCCGGGATCACCAAACGCCGGGTGCTCCGCGCGATGCTGAAGGCCGCCCAACTCAAGGGCAGCATGGTGATCGCGTTCGGGACGAGGGAGCTCGGCCTGCTCGCCTGCCTCGACCACTCGACCGTCGCCAAGGCCCTGAAGGAGCTGAGAGACGAGCCCGGCGCGTTCATCGACCTTGTGGAGGCCCACCACGGCGACTGGCCTGACATCTACCAGTTGGTGATCCCGCTCGCGTACGCCGAGGCGGCCGCGTGGCGGCGCTGGCAGCCCGGCCGGCTCGGCGGCATCCACCCCTGTTTCCGCGAGCTGGGCGGCCCGGCCGCGCTGATCTACGAGCAGCTCACCGACAGCCCCGTACGGACGACCGACGTGCCCGGCCTGGTCGGGGTGTCCTCGACGGCCGCCAAGACCGCGCTGCACCGGCTGGCTGAGGAGGGCCTGGCCGAGCGCATCCCGGGCGGGTGGGTGCGCGGGCCGGCCGACCCGTACGACGTGGCCGACCGGCTCGGCGTGTACGAGCGGATCGCCCAGCTCGTCGCCCACTACCGGGACGAGCGGGCCATATGGCGGACGTTCCTGGGGATCATCGAGGCGAACTTCGCACCTGAGTTCGACACGGAGGACTGGTCGATCCCGGGCGACGAGCTGGCGGCGCTCGGGCCGCCGCCCTGGATGGAATCCGAACCGCACGGCCCGCCAGAGCTGGCGCGGCTTTTCTGATCTGTCGGTGGGCCGTCGTACCGTGGCGGCATGTCGTCAGAGGCGACCGAGCGAGCCAACCAGCAGCGCGGGCTGTTCGAGGTGGACGACCCGGCCGACCCGGACGTGGCGGCCCGGCTGATCACGGCCCGGTACGCGACCGGAGTCGACCGGGAGCTGTGGGAGCGCGAGGGCGTCACGCTGCCGCCTGAGCAGGCGGTGCTCGCGGTGCTGGCCGACCCGGCGCCGCCGGACGAGGTGATCATCGCGTCCGTGGCGCTCGTGCCGCGCGGCCGCCAGGTGTGGGACTGGTACGAGTCGCTCGCCCTGTCGCTGGCCCGGAACCGGGCGCGGCCGATCTCGTGGGAGACGCTCGGCCGGGCGGCGGGCGGCACGTCCAAGCAGGCCGTGCAGCAGCGGTGGGAGCGCCGGCAGCGGGACGTGGCCAGGTTGGAGGCGTGCCGGCCCGAGCAGGCGCGGCCGCGGCCGACGCAGCGCGCCTGGCTGGACGAACACGCCAACCACCTGCGCGGCCTGGCCGAGATCCTGCTCTGCCACCGGCGGGACATCCTGTCGGCTACCTGGGATATGCGCGTCACCGTGGCGCTGGCCGACTTCGGCACCGTGCATTACCTGTGGGGTGACGCCGACGTGCTCGCTGGCGCTCGCCGGGTGGTGGCCGCGATCCGGGAGGTTGAGCGGGAGACCGCCGACGAGCCGCTGCTGCGGCGGTGCGTGTTGCCCGACGCCGCGGCGGCCGCGCTCGAGCGGATGGAGGCGCTCATAGCGGAGGCGCCGTAAGCTCGGCGGCCGCGTACGCGGGTTACGCCGCGGTGGTCGAGCGGGCCGGGGTTCGGCGAAGCATGCCCGCCCGGTACAGGTCCTCGACGACGGCGCGGACGATCTCGTCGCGGGAGGAGATGTCGGGGAGCTGGGCGGCGGCGTGCTCGCCGAGGTCGATCGCGCGGGCGAATGCCGCGGCGTCGGCGGCCGCGGGCGTGAGGGACCGGCGCGGTTCGCCAGCGTGGCGCACCGGCTGCTCGAGCGCGCCGGCGTCGTTGGTTGCAAGCCGGCGGCCGCAGTTGCGGCACTCGTAGCGACCGTCCTCCTGCCACTCGACCGCGCGTACGCATCTACGCACGATCTCACCACCTCCTGCCTAAATGCCCCGTCGTATACGGCTATGAGTTCGATTGTCGGCCTCTCTCAATGGTGGCGTCAACGGGATCGCAGAAGGCCCCTGACGGCCGCCGAGACGTAAGCGCCGCAATGTGCTTACCTCTCGCGCTGCCGGCGTCGGACCGTCCGCGGCGCAAGTCCACCCCCGGCATAGATCGGTAAATAAATATCCTGTAATATCTGGCTATCAGACAGAGATGCGGCCCTGTCTGATAGCTGATTCCAGGAGAAAGGGATCTTCATGCCTGCCGTACCGACGACCTACAGGAACGGCTGCGGCACGTTCCTCGGCCTCAAGCTCCACCAGGCCGCCGATGAGCACCCCTGTTCCGAATGCCTGATTGCGGAGGAACGACGCCTCCTCGAGGCAACGCTGCTGCGCGAGCTCGTGCCGGTCCGCCCGACCCCGCTGGAGCCTCTCCCCCCGATCACCCCCGAGCAGGCGGCCCGCAACCTGGCCACCCTCAACGCCGAGATGCGCCGGCCGCCCCGCGTGCCGAACTGCGGCTCCTACGCGGCATGGCAGCGGCACCAGCGCAACGGCGAGGAGATCGACCCGGCCTGCGCGACGGCGGCCCGCCGCTACCGCAAGACCCGAAACCTCGCCCTCCAGCAGATGACCGGGCGGGCCGCATGAAGACCACTGCGGCCGACCCCCGCCTCGACTTCACACCCCCGGACGACCCCGCCCTCGAGCGCGGCGGCCCGCACTGGCACGGCTGCGAGCGCACCCACAGCGGTTGCGCCTACCGGCTCGGTCTGGCCCACGGCGAACACCACCTCGCCCGCCGGCTCGACACGCTGCTGGCCGCCCACTCCATGCCCGACGACCCCGACACCCGGTACGCCGTCCTGCGCGAGGTCCGTGACCTCGTCCGCCACGCGGCCGGACTGCCCGCCACCCAGGACGACACCGCCAGGGAGACCCTGTGACCACCCCCGCTTCCGACTTCGCCGCGATCGCCGACTACGACCTGCAGCCCCGAGACTCGGCGCTGTTCCACGACAGCGACGACCCGGGCCCCCGCTTCTGGCGCTACCTCGGCCAGTCCGTCGCCCGCCACGCGGCCGACCTGCGTGATGTCCACCCGATCGAGGTGGTCGGCGCAGAGGGGCGCACCGTGGGCACCAACTGGGCTTGGGCCCTCCACTACCCCCGGCACGGGCAGGCGTACACGATCCAGCTCCACCCCTCCCAGTACGGGATCACGGTCATCCCGCTCGGCGGCCCCGCCAACCACCTGTTCGTCGCGCCGCGCATCCCCGGTGCCGCGATCTCCGTGCCGTACCCCGACGGCCACCAGGACGACCCGACGCTGATCGCCGGCCGTGCCTACATCGACCAGGTCGACCAGGCCATCACCAAGGCGGCCGCCCACGTGGTGGCCGCGCTCTCCCCGGCCGGATCGTGAGGAGCCCCACGGTGGCCACCTACACCCGCAAGCCCGCCGTCGCCGCGACCATCGCCGCCGCCGTGCTGGTACTCGTCGCCGCGGCCGTCGTGGCGTGCGCAGCCGCCACCACGCCGCAGCCGGCGTGCGCCTCGGCCCGGCACGACTCCGCCGCGGCGGCCACGGGGCGGCCGCGCACGTCGCAGAAGACGAGCACGCCGAAGCGCCCCACCTCCGCACCCCGGCGGCCGACGTCGAAGCCGACCAAGACCAAGTTCCGCAGCGGTCACCACGGCGGATGGGACGTGGACGTGGACCTCGATGGCCCTTGCGGCGACATCGACGACCTCGACGACCTGCTGGACGGCGACTGACCGCCGCGCATCACGAACGCCCCCCGGGCTCGCTGAGGCCGGGGACTTGTCCCCCTTGTCTTCTCCGTGAGGAACAGCATGCTCAAGACCCGCGTGTACGACACCGAGACGGGCGAACCGGTCGTCGTCCTCGTCGCCGAGGGCACGCATGACGTGTCCTGCCTCGTCGGCCTGCTCAACGGCGGCTGCTCGACTAGCGAACACCGCGACCTCGCCGGCCACGTCAACCGGCAGATCCGGCGCAACAACGGCGGCCGCGACGCGCTGCGGCTGCTGGCGGCCCACGGCGGCCCCGACCTGCTCACCCCGGCCGACGAGACGCCGCCCATGTTCGACGTACGCGCCCGCGTGCCCGAGCTGGACGCCTCCGAGAAGGTCGCCGCCCTGCAGATGGCCAAGGCGTACGCGGCCTCCGCGCTGCGCGCCTACGCCCAACTGTCGAAGACGTTCCCGCCGAACGGCGCTCCCCGCGCGTCCTACCACCGCTGGAACACCCAGATCAGCGCGGCGAGCGGAATGTACAGCATCGCCCACCTGCTGCGCGCTCTCCACCAGCGCCTGCCCGACCAGGCCGACGCGATCGCCAACGAGCTGTGGCAGGCCATGTGCGGCGAATGGTCCGAACGCGCGTACGCCTGGCTGGCGAACTGGGGCATCGACCCCGCGCCGATCATCGCCCAGGCGAAGGAGTGGCAGGAGATCGACATGCCCTCCACCCTCCTGCAGGACCTGGCCACCCTGGTGGGCCGCATCGCCCGGGCCGGGGACCTGATCGACGAATACGACGGCCCGGAAGCGGCCAACGCAGACCACTGGAAGTGGGTCAACGTCCGCGACGCGCTCGCCGGCGTGCTCGAGCCCGTGCACGATGGCGGGTTCGAGCCCAGCGGCTACCTGCCAACGCCGACTGATGCGACCAAGCCCGCCGGCGAGGCCGACTTCCTGACGGCGTACGAGCTGGCGCTCCGCCACGAGCTCCGCTTCCAGGACGGCGTTCGGGACGAACGGAACGACCACCCCGACGGCACCGACCGCGCGGTGTACGAGGACCTCGCCCGCGGCTGGAAGAGAGAGGTGGCGGTGGCCGCCGCCAGGGGCCAGATCACGTGGAAGCAACTCCTCCTCGAGCGCGTGTACGCGGTACTCGCCGAGGACACTCCCGATCGGATCCACCGCGAGCTGCTCACGCTCGCGGGCGTGGCCATGCGGTGGTGGCTGGCTCTGGAGCGCCGCACCGCCCCGGCCGTGCCGCCCGCCGACGGCGAGCCCGTTACCGCCGACGCCCACTGACTGGCTCGCGGGCGGCGCTGGGACAGGCCACGCCGCCCGCGAGCCCACCAACCGAGGAGGAACCATGACGGAGATCACGGAGAACACCGAGGCGGCCGACAGCGGCCAGGCGCGAACGTACGTCCTGCAGATGCCAGCCGGAATGGCACTGCGTAACGAGAACGACCGCGGGCACTGGGGCACCCTGTCACGGAAGACGAAGGCCCTGCGCCGGACCGCGTACTGGCAGACCAAGGCCGCGAAGATCCCCGCCATGCAGAAGGCGTCCGTCGTAGGCGTGTACGAGCCGCCGACCCCGCATCCGCGGCGTGACCCCGCCAACTGGTATCCGAGCTTCAAAGCCGTCGTCGACGGGATGATCGACGCGGGCATGCTGCCCGATGACAACAGCGAACGCCTCGAAGGCCCGGATATGCGAATTGGTGACGTTCACCCGAAGGGGCGGCTCGTGCTGTACGTGACGGACCTCAGCGACACCGTGGCGGCGCCGGACGACAGCAACGTGTGATCGTAACGATAGCCATTCGGATAAATAGCCTGTAATATCAGACCATGAGCCCCAGATGGGGCCTCGCCTCCGGCTTTGGGAGGAGACTCACCAGGAAGGTCGCCCCACCGCCATGTCCGAGACCTCTACGCTACAGGCCACTGCTGACCGGGTGCGAGCAGCGCACCGGCGCGCCGTCAAACTCTGGAACGAAGACCGCCGGGCAGCGATCCACAAGCGCAATCTTGCCGGCATCGTCCTCGTACGCCGGTACGAGGCCGACCCGGCGGAGACGTGGGACAAGATGGACGTGTCTGCCATCTCGGGCGATCAGGAGATCCTCCCCGGGGCCCCGGTTGACGACACCCTCCCGGCGATGAGCAAGGCCCAGGCCGAGCAGCTTGTTGACCAGCACACCGAGACGCTGCGCACCATTCTCGAGCAGCACGCGAAAGCCCTGGACGAGCGCCGCGACGGCGTCAGCAAGATGCTCCTCGGTCAGGTTGGGGACAGGCCCCTCGCTCCCGCTGAGATCGCGAAGTTGACCGGACTCACCCAGCAGCAGGTTGCCGCTGACTTGAAGGCGCGCCGGCGCTCGCCGCAGGGACTTGCCGAGATGCTGGGCGTGCAGACCAGCGATGTGGAGCACGTGATCGCGCAGGCGCGTGCCGAGGGAATGGAGCTGCCCGACCACGCCGCCGACCTGTTCGACGCCGCCGCGTTCAGGAGTTGGTGGGAAGAGCACCGATTCGGGTGGCTGCCCGCGTACACCCTGGCCGAGACGATCGAGGTGTCGCGGGAGGACATGGAGCCGGCCGTCGCCGTCGCGGAGGAGGCCGGCGCGCTCCCCGGAGACGCAGACCTGCCTGAGCACGACGAGGTCGAGCACGTACGCGCGCTCGACCCGTCCGCATTCCGCACCTGGTGGACGGCTCGGATCATGGCCATCGCGGAGGAGATCGGAGACCTGCCCGAGCACGAAGGAGCCGGGGAGGAGCGCCGATTCGAGCCGGGCGCGTTCCGCACCTGGTGGACGGCCCGCATGCGGGAACAGGCCGACATCGCCGAAGGATGGGCCGGCGTGACCGCGCTCGCCTACCACTTCCGCGTCCCGCTCATGCCCCTGCTGCAGGTGCTGTCGTCGGTGAAGAACACACGCTCGCTGCCCGAGCACCGGCAGAGCAGCCGCGGCCGCCGCGCGTACAAGGTGGACACCTTCCACCAGTGGATGATCAAGCGCGGCCGCCTGCCAGCCAACGACATGCAGGAACGGACGCTGGGAGAGCTGGCCGAGCAGCTTGGCGAGGCTGAGCACATCGTGCGGGGATGGGTCCGGGAGGCGGAGGAGCGCGGTATCGAGCTGCCCCGTCACCGGCAGGGCCCACGGTGGCGGCTGTACGACCAGCAGGCGTTCGTGGCCTGGTGGGAGGAGAGCCGGGCGCGGACTCGCAACAGCGAGCTGGCATCGGCGGCAGAGATGGCCCGCCTGCTCGAGGTCCCCGAGGCGGACATGGTGGCGGGCCTGGCGGCCGCGGACGAGCACGGCCTCGTGCTGCCCCCGCACGTCGAGCACGACGGCGAGCGCATGTTCGAGGTGGCGGCTTACCGGTCGTGGTGGCCGGCATGGCAGGCCGCCCTTGCTGCCGGCGAGCTGCGCTTCGCCGCGGTGGCCGAGCTCGCCGGGGAGCTCGGCCTACCACGGGAGAAGGTGAAGAGGCAGATCAAGAACGCGCTGGAGAGGAAGAAAGCGGTGCTTCCGCCGCACCGGGTGTCCGACCGCGGACACCGGCTGTTCGAGGTGACGGCCTACCGGGCGATGAGAGCCGACATGGACTCCTGACCGGTCCGGCCATAAGGGGCTCCGGCGCGATCGACAATCGCGCCGGGGCCCATTTCTCGTTTGCGGGCCGACCTGGTTGGACGTTAGCCGAGCTTCGTCCAACCATGCCCCCGTGATCTCGGGGGCGGGACAGCGGGTGGTCGGTGCTGGGCGGGGACGGCGCCGATGCTGACGCCTGCCCAGGCCCCGGCCGGGGACAAGAAGTCGCTGATCGCTCGCAGGATGTTCACCGACCTGATGGAGCTGAGGCCGGACGAGCGGCGCCTGGTCTTGTGGGATCTCACTCCGGATGACGCTCGGCACGTCTACGCCGCGGCGTACGAGGTGGCCGGCAGCAGTTACGCGTTGTGGGTCGACGACCCGATCGGGTTCTGTGAGCAGGTCCTGGGCAGCGTGGCGTGGTCGGTGCCGCGGAAGTTCATGCAGGCGCTCGTGGACCACAAGCTCGTCGCGGTGCCCTCGTGCTTCGGGTCGAGCAAGACCTTCAGTTGCGGCCAGCTCGTGCTCTGGCATTCCCTCGTGCACCCGGTCGGCACCGGCGTCACCGTCACTCTTGCGCCGCTGTGGCGCCAGGTGACCCACCAGCTCTGGCGAGAGGTCCGGGCCGCGCACACCCGCGGCAACTTGCCGGGTGAGATTGACACCGCGCAGTACAAGCTGCCCGACGAGGCCGGGCTGATGACCCGGGTCGCCTATGGGATCGCTGCCGCCCCGTACAACGAGGCGGCAGTGCAGGGTATTCACGGTCAGCACTTGCTCCTGGTCGTCGAGGAAGCGGGCGGTATTGCTCACACCATCGGGCGCAACCTGTCCGGTCTGATGGTCGGCGAAGACAGCAGGATGATCGCTATCGGGAACCCGCCGACTGATGAGCCCAGCACATGGTTCGAGGGGCTGTGCAAGGACCAGGACGTGGCGACCATCCCGATCAGCGCCTGGGACACCCCCAATCTGACGGGTGAGCGGTTTGGCACCTGCCAGTCGTGCCCGGGCGCGAAGCATTCGCCGGCCGTCCACATGGTCGACCGCGCGTGGATCGAGCGGACGATCCGCGTTCACGGCGCCCGGTCGAACTACGTCCGAGCCAAGGTGCTGGCGAAATTCCCCAAGGGTGTCGCGAACGCCACCATCCCGAGCGACTGGGTGGAGCTCGCCGTCGAGCAGGAGGAACCCGAGACCGGGATCCGGCTGTGCGACCTCGGCCTGCCCGATGAGACGGCCGAGTGGAAGGTCCACCCCGGCGCGTGGGTCAGATTGGGCGTCGACGTCGCCGCAGGCGGAGGTGACGAGTTGGCCATCTCCCGTATCGTCGGTGATTTGATCACGATCGAGCACGCGAGCAGTGGGCCGGAGAACGGCGACCCCGTCAAGGTCTCCGGGATCATCTTGGAGCACATCCGCCGCGCCGAGGCCCTCGCCAAGCGGCTTGGCACGAAGGCGCGCGTCCGGGTGAAGATCGACGCGCTCGGCTGGGGCTGGGGGCCCGCGGGGCAAATTAAGGCGTGGGGGGAGGAAGGCGTTCATGGCGCCGAGATCGTGCCGGTGATCGTGTCGGAGTCCACGGGTCGCGAGCCGGACGAGGAGTCGATGAGGCCTTGGAGGAAGAGGGATGAGATGTGGCTGGCGGGCCGGTGGTTGGTGCGGCCGGACGACCGCAATCGGTCCCGGGTCCGGCTGCGTGTGGACGAGCTGACACAAGTGCAGCTCTCGGCGCCGAAACTGAGTATGAACTCAAATGGTTGGTCCGTCGTGGAGAGCAAAGAATCCATGAAGAAGCGCGGCTTGTCCTCACCGGACCGCGGCGAGGCGGTTCTCCTGGCTCCTTACGAACCGGCAGTGGACGACGACGCAGCGCGACTCCTTGTGTAGGTTTACCGACCATCCGAAATTGTTACCTTTGGTGAATTTCCACAGTGGAAAAACGTATGCACCGGAAGGTGCTTTACCGGACACGCAGTGATCGTTAGTTTGGCTGACCGGCCCCTGACAAGGCCATACACGCTTCCCGCCGCTATCGAGCACTCTGGTCGCACCGCTCCCCGCGTGCACCGGATCCGCCGGCCCGTAACGGGTTGACACTCCGGTCAACACGCAGGCGCCTCCGCGGCTGGCGTGCACCCGCCTCAGAGGGGGAGGAGATGCATGCCCGATTTCCCGCCAGGTCACGTGTGGTACTACGCGGTCTGGCTGCCAGCGCTGTCAGTAGCGCATGTTCACGCCGTTCACCAGAATCCTTGCCTCGTGCTGCCCGAGGAGTATCGCGAAACGATCGACTGGGGGCTTGGGATTGTGATGCAGATTCAGACTCACGTCTGCATCAAATGCCGTCGGCCGTACGGCATGGTCGTATTCGAGGAATGCGTGGCCGACTCCAATCCCGCGTTCTTACGCGGCGGCAAGAGCGATCGGAAGCTGAGGGGCATACCTGAGGCCAGCAAGAGCGCGGCCGGGATCGCGGCGCAGCAGGGCGACCTTGACGCTAGTGCGGCCGTCGAGCGCATCGAGCAGGGCCTGCCGGTCGCGCCGCTTCCGAGGCCGCCATCTCTGGGCCGGGCCGACGGCGACATCGATGCCGCCGTGCTGGCAGGGCTTGGCCACGAGTGGGTCTACGAGCTGTGGCTTCCCGCGCCGTCGCCTGCACACGCTCGCATCGCGCATCAGACGCCGTTCGTCACACTTCCCGACGACTACGAGGGCACGCCGGGCTGGGACGACGACCGGGATGAGCTGGCCGTGATGGAGATCGATGTCGTTGCGATCCGCTGCCGGACGTGTGGGGTGTTCTACCCGCCCGACTCCGGAACGGCGGAGCCCTGCACCAGCAAGCCCGGCAAGCGCCACCTAGCGCCGCCGGCGCTGCCACGCGAGGACATAGCGCTCATGCAGGCATCACGCATCTCCGGGCTGTCGTAGCGCTCAGGACGTAAACACGCTAGGCCCCTACCGTGCCCGTCAGCCAGACCACCGCTGGCGGGCAAGGGAGGGGCCTTTCTCGTGAACGACGACATCTACCGGCAGCGGCTGACCGGTCGGCAACTGCGCGACCTGATCGGCGGGACGTTCATGGTGCTCGGCGCCGTGCTGACGTGCCTGGCCGCGTTCATGATCCACCCGGCCGCGGGCTTCGCCGTCGTGGGCGCGTGGCTGCTCGGCGCCGGATGGCTGCTGGCCTCCTCCCCCGCCAGCGTCGGCGACGAGCGCGAGGGAGGCCGGTAAGTGGCACGCCGCCGCGCACTGTTCCCGAGCCTGCGCGGGCTGATGGAACGCAAGGGATGGGGCACATGGGCCGCGCCCACCGCGTACTGGACGCCCACCAGCGACGCCATGCGCCGCGCCTGGCCCGTCGAAAGAGCCGTCGCTGAGGGGTACGAGAAGACGGTCTGGGTGTTCAAAAGCGTGGACGCGATCGCGAGCCACCAGGCCCGGCTGGACTTCCAGCTCCGCGACGGCGACGACGTCGTGGACGATCACCCGCTGGTGCACCTGCTCAACGACGGCCGCGCGAACCCGCTCGAGACTGGGCGGGAGTTCCGCGAGCGCCTCTCAGCCCAGGTCCTGTTGTCGCCGGCGGGTGCGTTCGTGGAGGTCACCAACTCCAACCGGGGGACGCCGATCCGGCTGGATCTCTTGCCGCCGGGCCGTACCCGGCCGGTGCCGGGCAAAGGCGCTGACCTGCTCGACCGCTTCGAAACGATCGCGCCGGACGGCCGCCGCGTCGGCATCGACCCCGAGCGAGTCCGATGGTTCCGCAAGGTTCACCCGCTGGACCCATTCCGGGGCATGACACCCCTCGAGGCCGCTGGCTTGAGCGTGGATCTCGATTACCTCAGCCGCCTGTACAACGTGGTGTTCCTGCGGAACGACGGCCGCCCCGCGACCGTCGTCGGGGTCGAGGGGCGCCTATCGCAGCCGGAGGCCGACCGGATCGAGGCCCGATTCGGCAGGGGCCCGCTCGAGGCCGGCAAGGTCAGCGTGATCAACGGCAAGATCAGCGTGCAGGACCTGGGCGCCAACCCGAGGGACATGTCGTACGGGGAGGCCTCGGCCCGGGCGAAAGAAGAGGTGCTGGCAGCGTTCGGCGTCGGCGAGACCGTGTTGGGCCAGGCTTCCGGCCGCACGTACGACAACGCCGACGCCGAATTGTTCCAGTTCTGGACGATCACGATGCCGCCCCACTTGTCGATCATCGCGTCGGGGTTCGACCAGGACTCCGACGACGGGCTTGTCGGGGAGTTCGACGTGAGCGGCGTGGAGGCGCTGCGCCGGGTGGCGGCAGCGCGCCGGGCCGAGGCGCGCGAGGAGGCCGCGGCCGGGTTGATCTCGCTGGATGAGTACCGGGTGCGGGCCGACTACGAGGAGATCGATCTCCCGCATACGCGGGCGCTGTACGTGGCCCAGGGCAAGACTCCGATCCCGACAAAGGAAGAGGATGCGATCGCGCTCGGCCTGGCCAGCCCCGAGCCCGACCCTGCCGCCGGCGGCGAGCAGCCCGGCGAGCAGGTGCCGCCAGAGCCCGGTGAGGACGAGCCGACCGCGATGGGCGAGGAAGCGGACAGCGGGGAGACGCCGCCGCCGAACTCGGGCGGCCAGGCAGACGCCGGTGCCGCGCTGGCGCGGCTGCAGGGACTCCTCGACGAGCGCCAGACCAAGGAGCTGCCGCTGGCCGAACCCGTGCCGGCGGCGGTCCCGTTCATTCCACGGTCGGCGTTGCCCACAGCGGTCGTCGAGGCGGTGCCCGATCCCATCGACCAGCTCGAGACCGACCTCGCGCAAGCCCTCACGCAGCTCTCGCGGCGCCTGATCGAACGCACGGTCGCCCGCGCCGCGAGCCCGAAACTACGCAAGGGGACCAGGCACTGGGAGCCGGAGTTCGAGGTCGATACGCGGGTTGGTGACGCGCCGCTGGACGTGGCCCGCATCGTGGACCCCGCCCAGTGGCATGAAGAGGCGGCCACCGCGCTCGCCCCTGTCGCCGATGGCGGCGCGGCCGCGGCCGCCGAGGCGCTGGCCGCTACGGTCGGCGCGACCGCGGCGCCGCCGGCCGTGGCCTCCGAGGTCGTGGCGTGGCTCGCCCAGGGAATCGCCCACTCCGCGGCTCAGTTGGCCACGTGGATCCGCACCACCGACGCGATGGGCGCCGACATGGGTGCCATCACCGGCGGCATTCGGGCCACCCTGCCCGGGCACGAGAAGTGGGCGGTCGGCGCCGCCACGGCGGCCGCCGGCGCCATCACCCACGCCGCGGAGACCGCAGCCGCGCTCGAGCTCGCCGGCAAGACCGGGCTCGCCGTCGCGACCTGGCACGCCGGCGACGACCAGATGGAGCGACACACCCACCGGGCGGTCGCGGGGCAGAGCCAGCCCGCCGGCGGCGCGTTCCCGGTCGGCGACCACCTGCTGCGCTGGCCACGTGATCTGGCCGCGTCGTTCGAGGAGGCGGGCGGATGCCGGTGCCGGCTGCGCTGGCTGATCCTGCCCGGCCTGTGATCGGGCTGCACCGGCGCGGCCGCTGGCACCGCCCCCGCTGGGTGACAACGGAACAGATCGGCCGCGTACGTGTCCAGCGGTGCGAGGTGTGCGGCCGCGGCCGGGTCCGCCTCGGGTAGCGAAACACCCGGCCAGGACGTAAACGGGTGAAACCTGCACCATGCCGCCTCGACACCAGGGGTGAGCGAAGCGGGGGCGCAGGGTGACCATCACGGCCAATGTGGAGACCAAGGCGCGCCGCGCCGTCTGGAACACCGACGATCATCCGAGAGACCGGCGCGGCCGATGGATCGAGACCGGCGCCGAGGTCCGGGTGTGGGGCGGCGGCCGCGGCACCGTGGTGCGCAACGTCGGCGGCGGCCGCCTCGAGGTCCGCCTCGCGGACGGGTCGCTGCAGCGCGTCCACCGCAACTACCTCACCGTCGAGCGCAGCCCCGGCGGCAAGGCGCCCACCGGCCGGGCGGACGCGCGCCCGGCGCCGCAGAAGGTGGAGCGTCCCAGCCGCGCCGCCACCGACTACACCCCCGACGGCAAGGACACCCGCACCCCGGTGCAGGAGCTGCGAGAGCGGGACGCCGCGCTCGTCTACGGCCAGGACGCCGACGGCAACGACGTGGCCCGTATCGGGTTCGTCGTCTCCCACGGGCCCGGCGAAGACGGCGAGTACGTCGTACGGCTGGAGAGCGCGAACGGCACCGAGGACATCCACACCAGCCCCGACGACCGCGCCCGCGTGCTACCGACCGAGGACCTGCAGCAGCTCGTCGACGCCATCAACCGCGGCGACGCCGACGAGCGCGCCCGCAACCTTCTGGACAACGCGCTCAGGTTCGACGACAACGAATCCGAGCAGACCACCCGGCCGCCCGCGGCGGAGAACCTGAACTGGGTGGACGGCGACGAGATCGCCGCGGCGATCGCCCCGTTCGACGACAACGCGGCCGACCGGCTGCGCGGCCTGTTCGCCGACATGAGCGCCACCCAGAACCGCGAGGACGCCGAACGCGCGTGGGGCGACATCGACGCGGCACTGGAAGACCTGGAGGAGAGCCAGGCCGCCGCCGGCAGTGAGGACGTGGCCACCGCGATCGCCACCCTGCGGCTGCGGCTGGACAACCGGCTCGCCAGCTCGGGCCTGACCAAGCCCGCCCGCGACGACGCCCGCCAGGACGACGGAGACACCAGCGCAGGCGACACCGCCAGCGGCGAGGCGTCCGCGGGCCCTCGGAAGGGCGACAGGGTACGGCTGGCCAACGGCGCCGAGGGCACCGTCGCGGACACCGGCGATGACGGCGCGCTCGTCGTCGAGCTGGACGGGTCCGGCAGCCGGGTGAACACCAACGCCTCCGCCGTAACGCGCCTCGAACCGGCGCCGGACAACGACGGCAGTGGCGACGGCGCCGAACGCGAACAACCCGAGCCCCAGCCGAACCCGGAGCCGGAGCGGGACGCAGGCGACAGCACCCCCGCCGGCGCGACGTGGCCGGACGGCGGCCTGGCCGACGTGGACGCCGCCCGCGCGTATCTGCGCGGCCGGCCCGCCGACGCGATGCCCGTACGGAAGGTAGACGGGCAGGGCCTCATCCGCTCCGACAGCGCGACACCGGCGTTCCGCCCGGACACCGACGAGTCGTACACGGCCCGCGTCGAGGACACCTACCGCGGGCTCGCCGCCATGGCCGACGACCCCGACCTGTGGGTCACCCCCGGCGGCAAGCTCGTGGTGTACCGCGGAGACCCCGACCCGGAGGTGGACGACTGGCGGGTCAACATCGCCCGGATCGGCCGCGGCCTGCCGCCGTTCACCGCCGACCTCGACAAGGAAGAGGCGCGGTCGCTCGCCACGGCGTGGGAAGCCGGCATGGTCGCTGGCGACGGCACGACGCCGTGGGAGCTCGTCAGCGCCCGCGACATCCTCGACTGGCGCTCCAACGAGGGCTACACCTTCACCACCCAGCTCAGCATCCTGACCGCGCGGTGGCGGCGTCAACACGGCCTTGACCCCGACCCGACCGGCGCCACGGAGTGGTCGGCCGCGAAGGAGGACCTGCGCCGGGCCGGGCTGCACGACCAGACCGGCCGGCCCGCCGACGACCCGTACAACCGGGAGCTGCCCACCGTCGAGGACCTCGCCGCCCGCTACCGGGCGCTGCGCACAGGCGGCCTGCATAACCTCGCCACCAACCTGGCCTCGCGCAGCCGCAACCGGCGGTGGGAGTCCGACGGCAACCGCGACACGTGGAAGCCGCACCAGGACGCCGTCCGGCAGGTCCTCTCCGAGCACGAGCAGGCGGCCGAGCGGTCCCGGCAGGCGTCAGCGAAGTACAAGGCGGGCGACGTTGACGGCGCGTTGGCCGACCTCGACGAGGCCGCCCGGCTCGCGCCGAACGCCCGCGACTGGGCGGCGATCCGCGCCAAGGTGGCCGCCGGCCGCGCGGGCAGCGAGACCAGCGGAGACGGGGAGAAACCGAACCCGAAGCCCAAGCCGGTGCGTCGGCCGCCCCGCAAGCCCAAGCCGCAGCCGCGCCCGGCGCCGGGCCCGCTCCGGGAGGGCGCGTTCGCCAGCCTCGACGAGGCGCGCGTGCACCTGCGCCAGATGGCCGCCGACCCTGAGACGGCGGCCGAACGCCGCGGGTTCCTGGAGAAGTTCGCCGAGGACCCGTCGCTCAAGCTGACTGGCGAGGGCGGGCTCCTGCTCGCCAAGACCAACCAGCGCGAGTGGTACATCACCCACGCCCGCAGCGGTCTGCTGCTGCCGGGCGCGGACTCCGAGTGGGGCGGCGCCAAACCGGCCGCCGAGCTGGCCGCCCGGTACGAGGCGATCGTCGGCGCCGACGGTGAGCAGATCAACTGGGCCGACCCCGACCTGCCGAAGTGGCTGCCGTCGTGGCGGTCCGACCGCGGGGAGAACATCGCCGCGGCGATCCTTCGGGTGAAGGGCGAGTGGGACGCCACCAATGGCAAGGACACTCTGGCCGCGCGCGAGCACATGAAACGCGCCATCGACCCGAACCGCGGCGAGGCGCCCGAGGGTAAGGCGTACGCCGACCAGATCCAGGCCGGGATGACCGTGTACTTCTCGGATGCGCGCTCCTCGGGCCTGGTGAGCAAGGTCGAGGACCAGGGCGACGGCGGCTTTCTGCTGCACTTCGAGAACCGGCCTCCGTTCCGCGCCGACCGCAACGAGCTGCTCGAGCTCGCGCCCGACGCCCGCGTGTATGACGCCGCAGGCAACCGGCGCGGCGTGACCACGCTGGCCAGCTTCCTGCGCACGGGCGACTGGGTGGAGTACGTCGAAACCGACCCGAACGTCCTGCGCGAGTACGGGCTGACGGACCGGCCCTTCGGCGTGCTGATCCGGGGCAGCGCCGCCGGCGACGGCGACCCGCCGCGCCGGCCGGATCTGCGGCAGGTGACCGTCCACGACCGCGGCACCGGGCGGGAGATCGCCCTGACCCGCAGCCCGAGCGGGCCCGTGACGCTGCCGCGCAAGGTGGTGCGGCTGGACGGGCCGCCCGACAACGCGCCGATCGGGCCGGTCCTCGACGAGGACACCGACGCGCGAGGGTTCATCCGCGGCTCCACCGAGCAGGTGACGCGCGGCGACGAGATCGAGGCCCAGGCCACCACCGCGTCCGCCTCGTCCGCCGACCGCTACGGCAGCGTGGTCAACTCCTACAACCTGCTGGCCGACGACGGGCAGCCGGTCCCGGACGGAACCCCGATCATCGTGCGCGGCATGGTGGCCGCCAACGAGGGCTACGTCATCCACAAGCGCGGCGATGATCTCCGGCTGGCATCCGCGACCTGGCACACCCCCGACGGGTCCAGGTCCGGGACGTTCCGCAGCGACGGGTACGGCGGTGGAGGCGTGCTGCTGACCGTGCGCGGCCCGGTCTACCGCCGCTCCACCGCCGCCACCGACCGGCCCGAAGAGGAGCAGATCAGCACAGCCGGCCGCGCCGACCGCGCCGCCGGCGTCTTCCGGCTCAACCCCGTGGCCGCCGGCGAAGCGGCCAAGCACGACCCTGACCCCGGCCGGGTGGCCTCGCTTGGCGCCGAGCTCGACGGCGCCGACCCGGCAGACCTCGACCGGTTCGCCACCACCGCTTGGTTGGCGCTGCGCGACCTGCAGCCCGGGGAGGGCCGCGACCTGGCGGCCCGGCTGGTCGTCCTCGACCTCGAGGCGCGCCGGCGCGGCTACCTCGGGCCGAGCCGTGAGTACCTCGACGGCCGCGACCGCGTCATCCGGCTGCAGGGCGAGGAGTACGCCGACAACATCGTGCAGGGCTTGTCGGACGAGCAGCTTCGCGGCGTCACCGACGGGCTGCTGGCGATGCGCGACCGCGACGGCGAGGACCCGCCGATGCTGGCCCGCGCACTGTCCGAGACACAGCGGCGCCGCACTCAGCGGCCGGTCCAGGACATGAGCCGCGATGACATCCAGGCCGCTCTCGCCGACGTGGACCCCGGGTTCGGCGAGCAGACCGGGCGGCTGCGCGCGCTGCTCGACAACCCCGACTCCCGCACCGAGGATGTGGAAGCGGCTTGGGCAGAGCTGGACGACGCCGTCACCGCGCGGATCGCCCAGCTCGACGCCGACGGCGACAGCGGCGCCGGCGAATGGTTGCAGTCCGCTCACTACGAGCTGGGCGACTGGATGCGCGAAGCCGACCACCGGCCCACCACCAGCGAGCAGCGTGAGCGGCGCGCCAACCTGCCGAACCTGTCGGACGCCGAGCTGATCAAGCTCAGTCAGGGAACGTCCACGTGGCGGGACCCGGACCTCGCCGAGGACCTCGTGGCGGAGCTGGCCCGGCGCGGCTACGACTCCGAGGGCGACCCGCTGCCCGGCTCCCGGACCGGGTTCGTCAACCCCGTCCAGCCGAGCGAGGACCTCGAGGGCCGCTTGGTCGTGCACAACGACACCACCGGCCGCCTCCTGGTCGGCAAGCTCACCCGCGACGGCGACACCTGGAAGATCACCCACCGCGAGCGAGACCGCGAGACCAGCACCCCGCTCGTCGGCGAACGCTGGGTGGACGCCCCCTCCCCCGGCGATGAGCGGCTGGCCGACCTCGAACCCGGCGACTACAGCACGCCCGAGCTCGACGGCGAGATCAACCGGCTCGGCGAACAGCTGCGCGTCCGCTGGGACGCCGGCGAACGCCCCGGCAGCGGGGAGTTCGACGAGCTGCAGGCCCGGCACCGCCGCCTGGCCGCCGAGTGGGAGCAGCGGCCCGACCGCGACCAGACCCGCGACGAGCCCACTGATCTGGGCGAGGGGCTGTTCGATGACGCCGGCAACGTCAACCCCGCCGCCGAGGCCGACAAGCCCGCCCTCGACCCGGCCACGAACGGCGGCTACGTACGCGCCTGGCAGGTCCAGGTGGGCGACAGCGTGTTCCCCGGCGGCCGCGAACGCGACTCGGCGCCGGAGCTGGTCGACGCCATCACCGACAACGACGACGGCACCCGCACCTTGCACCTGCATACCGGGCAAACCCTCACCGTCACCCGCAACCACGCCGTCGTCCGCGGCGGCGACCTGATCGCCCGCGACGGCGCCGGCGAACGCTACGGCGTCACCACACAGGCCGCTGGCCTGCGCGAGGGCGACTGGGTCGAGCTCACCACGAGCGACCGCGAGCAGCTCCTGCAGGTGCGCCAGAACGGCCGCGTCGCCGAAGGGGTGATCGTGCGCGGCCGCGTCGCCGCCACCCCCACCGAGGGCGGCGGCCGGGTCCGGCTCGAGCAGGTCACCGTGCACGACACCCGCACCGGCGACCAGATCGGCACCGCCGGTGGGTTCGAGCTCGGGCAGCGGTCCCGGCCCGTACGGCTCGACACCCTGCCCACCGACGGGCCCGCACACGGGCGTACGGGGCAGCCGGTGCCGGACGGCGGCCGCTGGGGCGTCCCCGGCGAGGCGAGCATCGGCAGCCAGGTCGCGATCCCGCTGCGCGGCGACCATCCTGCGCTCGCCAAGCTCGGGCTCGGCCCGGCCGACCGGGTGACCGTGCACGGCCGCGTACGCGACCACAACGCCGTCAACCAGGGGTGGGGCGGTCATGATCTCTTGCTGGACGGCGGCCGGTGGGAGAGCGTTGACGGCCGCAGCGGGGACCTTCCCGCGGGCTGGCTGCGGCTGCCGGCGGACGCCGGCCTCTACCACGCCGCCGGCACGCCGGACCCGTCATGGGAGCGGCCGGCCGTGGACGAGATTGCCGTTGGGGATCGGCTCCCCGAGGGCGACGTGGAGCAGGTGACCCGCGCGGGCGAGTTCGTGTTCCTGACCGTGCGCGACGGCGACGACCGGCGGACGACGATCGCCACCCGCACTGGGGAGAGTGTCAACCGGCTCGCCGCCGGCGGCGGGCAGGCGCCCGCCCCCGTCACCATCACCCCGGTTCCGTCCACCACGCTCAAGTCCGGCGACCGGGTGCTCATGCAGGAGCGCGGCGGCCCGCACGCGCCGGCCACGGTCACCAACATCACCGACGAATCGGACGGCCGGTGGGTGACCGTCCGCTACGACGACGGCCGCACCGACCTGTTCCGGGCCCGCGACGACCGGGAGATGCGCCGCCTCGACGGCCCCGACTCCCGCGTCGAGGACGACACCACCGGCGACGACGGGCAGCCGCCGGAGCCGCCCCGCCCGGACCCGCTCCCCCGCGACGTCCCGGCCGCGCGGCCGGTGCTCTACACCTACCAGCGGCAGAACCTCGTCGCGCTCGGCCTCGACACCAGCGAGGACGACACGGTGCGCGAGGCCGCGCTCCGGCTCCGGCACCGGATGCCGCTGTCGGCCGACCAGGCGGACGCGCTGGCCAACGCCGTACGCGCGGCCGCCGACGATCCCGCGGTCAAGCCCGCCCGCCGGCGCGCCCTGCAGCGCGCCGCGCACCGCCTGGCCGCCGCCGGCGCCGAGGCGCGCGGCCTGCCCGCACCCGAGCCGCCAGAGAACCGGGCCGCACCGGAACGCACCCGCGCCGCCAACCTCACCCCCGGCGACACCATCGCCGTGCCCGGGCCGGACGGCCAGCCCCAGCTCGTCACCGTCCGGACGGCGCGCACGATGATGCGCGGCCGCCTGGTCGAGGTCGAGATCGAACACGACGACGGCAGCCGCGAAACCCGCGTCATCACCGGCCGCACCGATCTGTGGCTGCTGCCGGACCTGCCCGACGACAAGCCCGACCCGGGCCCGGGCGGGCGCGAGCACATCCACCCCAGCCAGCTCCGCGCCGGCGACCGCATCCAACTCGACGGCGACGACCTCGAGGTGGTGTCGGCGGAGTACGACTGGTACAACCGCACCGGGCGTGCCCAGGTGCGCGACGCGGACGGCAACACCTGGGGGGAAGAGTTCTACGACTGGGAGGCCCGGCCGAGCGTCATCCGCAGCGGCCGCGGCCCGGCGTCGGCCGACCAGGCGTGGGACGGGTTGCTGCCCGACGAGGACCCGGCCGAGATCGGCCCGGACGAGGTGCGCGTCGGCGATCTGGTCCGTACGGACAGCATCGGCGGCTACCCCGTCACGGGCAACGTGGAGGCGATCACCCCGATTGTCGGTGACGACGGCGCCGTCACCGGACAGGCGCTGTGGCTGCGGGAGCTGAACGGGCAGATCACCGCCACGAGCGTCAACACCGGCGGCACGCTGACGAGGCTGTCGGACGCCGACACCACCTACGCCCGCCACATCCTGGCCGCCCAGCAACGTCAGGAGAGGGACAAGCGCGCCCGCACGATCAGCGACCAGTTCATGCAGTCAGCCCGCGACGCCTACAAGGAGTACTCGCAGGACGTCGGCGGGATCAGCGTCGGCGACACGCTCGAGTCCATCATCGACCGGATCGAGGCCGCGCACCGCAAGCGGATCGCCAACCCCGCGCTCCAGGACCTGGTGCGCGCCGGCCGTATCACCAACGCCCTCGAGGTTTCCGACCAGGCGCAGGGCCAGGCCAAGGAGCGGCTGCTGCAGGTGTTCGCCGACCTGCACACCGCCGCCAAGGACCGCATAATTGAGTCGCTGCGACAGGCCACCCCAACCGGGGCGGAGACCGAGCGGAGGGCCTGGCGGCGAGTCCTGGACCAGCACTACACCGACCCGCCCACGGACCGGAACCTGTTCCGGACGGCGTCCACCACGCTCGCCGAACTCCGCGACAGCCTCGGCGGCCGCGGACGCGACGACAGCAACGGCGGCGGCGAGCTGAGCGTCCCCGGCGTGGAGGAGACCGGGACCGATCTGGCCGCGCGCATGGACGCGTACCGGACCGCGCTAGGCGGCGGGGAGGCATTCGGCAAGCGGCGGCTGCAGCGGTCGATCTTCAAACCGACCACGTTCGCCGACCTGGAAGCCGGCCGCGTCCCCGACATCGAGCAGGTCGACGCGTTCGTACGCGACGAGGCCGCCGACGGCGGACCCGGCGAGCACGCCATGGCGCACCTGGCGCTCGTGCGGGCCGCCGGCCGCGAGCTGGACGACCGCTTCCAGGCCAGGCGCGCCGCGATCCTCGGGCCGCTCGACCAGGAAGAAAAGGACCTGAAGCGGGAGCTGGCGGAGCTGGAGGAGAAGATCCGCGAGCACAAGCGCACGTTCGACGCCGCGGTGAAGGAGGAGATGAAGGCGATCCTGCGCGCCCACGGGTTCAGCTCGCTGACCGCGCTCAAGCGGGCCATCACCCAGGCCCGCAAGAACGGCAACGAGGCCGAGGCCCTCCGGCTGCGCAGGCTCGTGCAGCGGATCGATGGGGACGCCAACGACGCCGCCAGGACGCGGATCGGCTGGTACAGCGATGGCGGCCGCACCCACCGGGTCCGCGCCCGGCTGGCACTGATCCGCAAGGACCTCGGCCAGGCCGACCGCGACGCCGCAATCGAGCTGCTGCGCGAGATCAGGCCGGACGGGGTGGGCGGCGTCCGCATCGGGTGGAAGAACCCGGCCACCGGCCAGCCGTACACCGACCGCAGCTCGCTACTGCAGGCGATGCGGTTCGCCGAGGACGCCTACCCCACCCAGTGGCTGGAGGCGTTCCGCGACCGCGGCGGCCGCCAGGGCTGGTCACTGGAGAAGGTCGCACGCGGCCACTACAACGACTATTACCGGCGGATCGCGCTGTCAGAGCAGTCGGAGCGGACCCGCGACGGCGGCACGCTCGGCAACGTCGCCGTCCACGAGATGGGGCACGGCATGGAGCGGGCCGTGCCCGGCCTGTGGGAGGCTCAATGGGCGCTGCTGTGGTCGCGAACCTCGACCGGTGAGATCGGCTCCCGTCAGCGGGAGCAGCTCACCGAGATCTACAAGGGCACCAAAGAGACGGGCTACAAGGACGACTTCCCCGAGCACTACACCGGCAAGGAATACAACGACGGCAAGCACTTCGAGGTGTTCACCACCACGGTGGAAAGCCTCCTCGGCGGCTCGTCCTACCTCGACGACGACCTGCGGCACTGGCTGCTCGGCGTGATGGCCATCCTGTAGCCGGCGGAACGATCGCCCAGAGCGGGACGTTCTCCTCCGTGAAGGGAGGCGACCCGCTCTGGGCGCAACGCCCACACCAACCCATGAGGGAGACACCTGTGATCGAGGTATCCGGATACACCCGCGACGGGATCGCCTACCAGCTCCGCCACGACCCGGCCGACGACACCGGCCGCACGCTGACCGGCAGCCCCGACGTGCTCGCACTGCTGGAGTTCAACCGCGGCGAGGAACTGTCGGCCACGCCGACCGGGCCGACCATGCCGCTCGACCCGGACGACGCCAGCTCCGTGCTGTGCGCGCTGTACGCGCTCACCGACGTCACCAACGTGGCCGGGGACGTGCCCGACCTGTTCGGCGGCGCGCCCGAGGGCAGCGTCCACTAGCGCTGCCAGCCGTGCGGGACGTAAGCCGCGAATCTGGCCATCATGCCCAGCGTGAACAAGCAGGTGGCATGGTGGCAGATCGGGCTCATGCTCGGCATCCTGTGCGGCATCCTCGCCGCGGCGGTCATCATCGAGGCGCTCGGCCTGGACGACAAGCCCGACGTGGTGCTGGCACCCGACCGCTCCCGCCCCCTGCTGGCCGCTCCAACCAGGGGGAACAACCGATGACGCTTCACGCCGCCGACGGCACCCAACTGACCAAGGCCACGGCCGCCACCAAGGTGACGGCCGTGCCCGTGACCGACCCGGTGGTCCAGGTGACCGAGGACCTCGCGGAGGGCTTCTGCCCGGACGGCACGGCGTTCCCGCCTATCGGGCGCCGCCGCAAGTTCCGGGCCGGCGAGCTGATCCGCCAGTCGCAGCTCGACGCCATGTTCCCCGCCGCGGAGATCACCAGCGTCAGCCCGGCGACCGGCGCGGTTGCCGGCGGAACCGCCATCACGCTCAAGGGTAAGAACTTCACGCCCGGCACCACCGTGTCCGTGGGCGGCAGCAACGCCACCGCCGTCACGGTCGTCGACGCCACCACCATCCGGTGCACCACGCCGGCCCACGCTGCTGGCGCGGTCGCCGTGGCGGTCACGACCGACGCAGGCACCGCCACGAAGAACACCGCTTTCACCTACGCCTGACCCTGGCGGCATCCGACGGCCCCGCACAGAGCACCTGGGCGGGGCCTCGTCACGCGCAGGGACGTAAAGACGGCTGCCTGGCATCCTCCGCTCGACCGTTCGGGGGAGGCTCGCTGTGACCGTGAAATCGTCCGCGCCGGCGCTGGAATACAAGGCGGCCGCGTCAGTAACCGGCATCACCACTGGCGACGAGGGCGTCGTCGAGGCGCTGGTGTCCATCACCGGCATCGTGGACAACGTCGGCGACGTGATCGTCCCGGGCGCCTACCGGCGCACGCTCGCGCTGCGGCGGCCGAAGGGGATCTTCTCCCACAAGACCGACGTCTGGGTCGCCCGGACCGAGGCGATCGAGGAGCTGCTGCCCGGCGACCCCCGGCTGCCGCAGTTCACCAAGACCGGCCAGCCGTGGCCGGCCGACGCCGGCGCGCTATGGGTGCGGGCCCGGTTCAACCTCGCCACCCCGCACGGCCAGTCCGCCTACGAGGACGTCAAGTTCTTCAGCGCGTCGAACGAGTGCGAATGGAGCATCGGCTACACCATCCCGGACGGCGGCGCGAAGAAGCGCGGCGGCGTTCGCTACATCTCCGACCTCGACTTGTGGGAGTACAGCCAGGTGCTTTTCGGCGCAGCCTCGCTGTCGTCCACGCTGTCGGTCAAGGCCGACCGCCCCGCCGCCCCGGCCGACGGGGTGCTGGAAGAGGAGGAGACCGGGTGGGGTGAGGAGTGGGCCGACCTGGCGGCCGACGCCGCCGCCGAGGCCTCCGGCAATCCCACGGAAGCGCCGCCGGCGCTGACGGACGATGAGGTCGACGACGGCCAGGACGACGAGGACGACGAGCCGGGCGAGCCGCAGTCCATGGTCGCTCTGATGATCCCCGTCGACCAGGCGGAGCAGCTCGCCGTCCCTGGCGGGCTGGACCTGGCCGAGCTGCACATCACGCTCGTCTACCTCGGTGCCGGCGTCCCCGACGAGACGCTGGAGATGGCCCGGGCCGCCGTGCAGGCCGTGGCCGCCAGCGGCGTCCCGCTGCAGGGCAGGATCGGCGGAATCGGAGCGTTCCCCGAGGGCGACGACGGCGTGCCCATCTACATCCCGGTGGACGTGCCCGGCCTGGAGGTGCTGCGCCAGCGCGTGGCCGACGCGCTCACCGCGGCGGGCGTCCCGTACGCGACGACGCACGGCTACACCCCACACGTCACCCTGCGGTATGCCGAGCCCGGGGAGGCGCTCCCCGCCCCGTACGCGCCGGTCGACGTGTCGTTCGGCGACGTCGTCGTTGCGGTGGAGGACGAGCTGGAGGCATTCCCGCTCGGCGCTGGCGGGGACGAGCAGCCCGTTGCACCGGCTGAGGAGCCCGCACCACAGGCGCCGACGAGCGCGGCCGCGGAAGAGAAGACGCTGCCCGAGAACGCCGCACTGGTCGCCGGCGACGGCTGGGAGGTCAAGGCCGGAAAAGTGCTGTCGGACGCGAACGCGCGCAAGCTGCGCACCGCGGCCAGCATCCTGCGCGAGGTGCTCGCTGCCGCCGGCATCGGCATGGACGACGAGCCCGCCAAGCCGCGGGTCAACGAGGACGAGCAGCTTCCGCCGCCGCCGTCGATCATGCCCGACAGCACGGCGCCCAGCGCCATGCCGAACGATCTTAAGGAACAGCCCGC
This sequence comes from Nonomuraea sp. NPDC051941, assembly GCF_044593615.1. Classification (NCBI taxonomy): domain Bacteria; kingdom Bacillati; phylum Actinomycetota; class Actinomycetes; order Streptosporangiales; family Streptosporangiaceae; genus Nonomuraea; species Nonomuraea sp. NPDC051941. The sequence goes on along the minus strand of NZ_JBIUCF010000043.1, from coordinate 58,757 downwards.
CGCCGGTGAGGAGTTGCGGGAGGAGATCAGCCCGTCGGAGATCAAGGCGGCGCAGGACCTCCTTGCCGCCGCGGCGGTGGTGCTGGCGTGAAGCTGATGCTCAAGAGGCTGCGCGAGCGAGGCCGGCTGATCAGGCGACTACAGCGGGAGCTGGCCGCGGCCAAACGGGAGAATGACGAGGCGTGGGAGCACGCCATCGAGCTGAGCCGGGAGCTGAGCAACGTGCGCGAGCACAGCCATCGGCTCGAGACACGCCTACGCGGGCTGGACGCCGACCGGCTGGTTGCGGAGAACGCCGACCTGCAGGCGGAGGTGACCCGGCTGCGCGCGGCGCGGCCGGGCGTCGCCCGTGAGGAGTTCCTGCGCGAGCGGGAGACCAACGCCCGGCTGGAGCAGCGGCTGGCCGACATGCAGGCGGGCCGCGTCGCCCTGTGACCAGCTAGTGCTGGATGCCCAGGGCGTCCAGGGCGGCGGTGACGCGGCGCAGGCCCTGCCCGCCTGACTTGGACGGCAGCTTCCACTGGTACTGGGAGCCGTCCGGGGAGAGGTAGACCAGCGTGCCGGCGCGGCCGAGCGCGTCGAACGTGATCACGTAGTTGGCGGACTCGCCGGGCTGGAGGTCTTGGTCGGCGAGCGGCACGTTGACCCGGCCCACCCAGGGCGGGTCGGCGCCGGCCGCTGGGGTGATCGTCTCGCCGTCGCCCTTCCAGAAGAATCCGTTTCCGCTGGCGGGCGGCGGGATGTGGTCGGCGCCGTCGGTGGCGGCGACCTTGACGGCGACGGCGACGAACAGCCCGTTCTGGGCGAGGCCGATTTTCTGGTCGCCTTTGTGGTGGTAGACGCCGACTGGCGTGATCTTCAGGGGCTGGCCCTGCTCCCCCTGCCCCGTGGCTGTGGCGCCCCACTCCAGGGAGGTGGCCGGCGCCTTGCTCGGGGCCGTGGAGGCCTCGGCGGCCGCCGCGGCGTCGGGCGGCGACTCCGCGTCGCCGCTGGTGGAACAACCGGTGAGGATGACCGCAGATAACAGCAGCAGAGTGGCACGACGAGCGGGCAACTGTCCCCCTTCATGGGATCGTTCCAGGTCCCCCGACCACGGCAAACGATCACCCTAGCGGGCTCGGCGGGACGTAAGGAAGGAAAAGTCCTAGCGTGCCCGACTGATCACGGGGCGTCCCGGTGCTGACCGGGCGTGCGGATCGCAATCCGAACGCACGATCAGCACAGGGGGACGGCAGAAATGCCAGTCAAGGAAGACGCGCGTGTGCGCGAACTCAAGACCGCTCTGAAGGCCGCCGCTGACGAGGTGGACCGCATCGGCGCCAGCTTCAAGGAAGAGGAGCCGGGCAAGTTCGTCATCGACCCGGCGCAGAAGAAGGACTATCTCGCCGCGATCGAGCGCGGCAACGAGATCCAGGAGCTGCTCAACGGAGAGATGAAGCGCCTCGGCTTCAACGAGTACCTGGACTCCCCGGCTTCCACGCCGGTCGCCGGCATGCTCGCCGCCGAGCAGGGCCGCCCGGAGGCCAAGAGCCTGTCGCAGGCGTTCTTCGAGAGCGACATGTACGCCAAGATGCGCGCTGAGGGCTTCGAGGCTCCGCGCGGCTCGATGAAGGTCGAGCAGGGCATCTACAGCTTCGCGGCGCTCGGCACCAAGGACATCTTCACGCTTTCCGGGGGCACCCACACCGGGCCGGCGTTCGGCCACGCCGAGGACGTCGGCATCACCGAGCGGCAGCGCAGGCCCAACAGGGTGCGCGACCTTTTCCCGGCAGAACGGACAACTGCAAATATTTTGCACGGAATCCGGCAAACGGGATTTATTAACAACGCGACCCCGGTCCCCGAGCGGACCGCCGCCGGCGGCGGCCCGGCCACGGGTGGCCCGACCGACGTGTTCGGCCGCGCCCCGCGCTCGCGCCTGGAGTTCACCCCGTACACGGCCGCGATCGCGACCATCAGCCACCTCGAGTACGTGCACAACAACACGCTCAGTGACGAGGCGCGGCTGCGCGGGATCATCGACCGCGACATGGTGGACGGGGTCAAGCTCACCGAGGACTACCAGGTGCTGTTCGGCAACGGCCAGGGCGAGAACCTCCTGGGCGTCGTCAACACCCCCGGCATCCAGCTCTACAACGGCGAGAATGGCCACAAGCCCACCAGGCAGATCCGCAAGGCCATGACCAGGGCAATTCTGGCCTACTACGATCCGACGGGCATTGTTCTCCATCCGAACGATTTCGAGGAGATCGAGCTCGAGGAAGACGGCAACGGCGCTTACAGGGTCGCCGTGTCCGTCGCCGTGGGCGCTGAGAAGCGGGTGTGGAGGCTGTCGGTGATCGACACCCCGGCCATGCTGGAGGGCCAGTACCTGCTCGGCAGCTTCGGCCTGGGTGCGAAGCTTTTCGATAGGGAGTCGGTCTCCGTCCAGGTGAGCACGGAAAACGCCGTGAACTTTGAGGAGAACGTCTGCACGATCAAGGCCAGCGAGCGGGTCGGCCTGGCCGTGGACCGCCCGGAGAGCTTCGTCTACGGCAGCTTCGCCGCATGATCACAGGTCTGAGCCTGGAGGGCGGGACGGCGTCGGCCGCCCCGCCCTCGGGCGCCGACCTGACCGTGCACGGGCTGCAGCAGGTGCGCGTCTCCCGCGCCGGCGTGACCGGCGTGCTGGACTTCGGGTTCGGGCTGCGCTCGCAGGTGCTCCTCGACGTCGCCCTCCCCCGGAAGCCCGGCATCGCCGCCGTACGCGAGTGGGCCGAGGAACGGCACGGCCTGGTGTTCGTCCGGCTCGACGACGCGCGCCGGCGCGGCCGGTACGCGGCGACGATCGCGGACACCACCGAGCCGTCGTACGCCTACCAGGCCGGCAACACGCGGGTCATCGACGGCGACACCCTGGAGACCCACCTGCACCTCGGCTACGGGCTGTGGCTGGACGTGAAGCTCCGCCTGGCCGGGCTGAACGCTCCCGAGCTGAAGACCGCGGCCGGGGTGAACGCCGCGGCGTGGGCGCAGACCTGGGTCGCCGCGCGGCAGGGCAGCCTCGTGGTGCGTACGACGCGGGACAAGCGGGAGAAGTACGGGCGGCTCCTGGCCAGCGTGGAGCACGACGGGCAGACACTGAACGATGCGCTCCTGCAGGCGGGGTTCGCGGTGCCGTACGACGGCGGCCGCCGCGAGACGTAAGCGTCGCGGGTCGTCATCATGCCCGGCGTGACCAGCACTGTGAAGCTCCGCGCGCACGCCGCCACCATCGACATCGTGGCTCTCTCCCCCACGCCCGCTGACGGGCGGCGGGAGGGACCGGCCACCATCGCCGTGCCGACCCAGGTCTACGTGGACGGCCAGCCGCTGTACGTGCCGCAGGGCACCGTGATCGGCATGGACATCGACGGGCTGAGGGAGTCCGCGGTCGAGGTGACTATGACGTTCTTCGTCCGCCGGCTCCGCGTGGGCTACGTTGACGAGCTCGACGGCCAGGCCGGTGAGCTTCCGGTGCCCGCCGGCGCGGCCGCCGCCGACGACGAGAAGCCCGCGAGCGACGAGGAGGCCGTGAGTGACGGGGACGTCGCCTCGGCCGAGACCGCAGGCAGGAATGACGCTCGCGATCTGCTGGCCACCCAAAAGACGTTAACGTGATCGGTCGCCATACTGCGCGCCGTGTTGGATCTCCTTCCTGATGACGTGGCCAACGCGAACAGCCCCGATGATGGGGCCCGCGCACACACCTCTGATGACGTGGCCGGCGCGTTCGCCGCCGGGACGTCCATCCGTGACCTCGCCCGAACGCACCGCTGCTCGCAGAAGGCGATCTTCCAGCGGTTGGTGGCGGCAGGCGCGATCCAGAAGCCTCTCCGCGTGGGCGGCCCCGCGCGGTTGACGCCGGCGCAGCGCAAGGCACTCGTGGCCGCGTACCGGGCCGAGACGCCGATGGACGAGATCGCCGACAAGTTCGGGGTGTCGGTCACCACGGCGCGGCGGGTGGCCGCGGCCGCTGGCGCGCCTCCACGCGGACCCGGCGCGAGGCGGCGTCTTCCTCACCGGCGTATCAAGGCCCTGGCGGCGCGCGGCAAGTCTGCGAAGGAGATCGCGGCGGCCGTCGGGTCGAGCCCGGCCTACATCCGGATCCTGCTGGCCGACCGGTCCACAGACCGCATCAGGCCCGCCCAGGCGGCCAGCTCGCAGCGCCGGTCGGGACCGCCGCCGATGTGGCTCGACCTGGAGACCATGGCCGAGCAGTACACGGCCGGCATGTCCGTGCGGGAGATCGCCAAGGAGCACGGCTGCTCGGTGTCGCTGCTGTACAGGCGGTTCCGCCGGGCCGGGGTGAGGCTGCGGGGACGGATCACCTCGACGCGCGACACCTCTGATGAGATCGTGGCCGCGTACGTGGCTGGCTGGTCCGTGCTGGACATCTGCGCGACGTACGCGGTTGCGAAGTCCACCGTGGCGCGGCTGGCCGAGGACGCCGGCGTGCAGCGCCGGCCGAGCGGCGCGCCGCGCGAGACGAACTGGGACGAGATCGCCCGCCTGATCGACCAGGGGGAGAGCACGAAGGAGACCGCCGCGGCGGTCGGATGCACACCGCGGCAGGTGGCGCGGGTGCTCGGGGCGCTCGACTACTCCTGGGACGGGCGGAAGTGGCACCGGCCGGAGGGCCGCGCCAGCGCGTAGGCAGTGGCGCGGCCGGGCGCGTCAGGCGGGCTCTTCCAGGAGCGCGGCTTGCACCGCGGTGGTGGTGCCGGCGGGCTGCGCGTCGCGGTCGAGAAGCGTGGCCTGTTCCAGCCGCTGGACAATGATCTCGGCGAACCGTTCGTCGCTCTCGATCCCGATCGCGCGCCGGCCGAGCAGCCGCGCGGCGACCAGAGTGGTGCCGGAGCCGGCGAACGGGTCCAACACGAGGGCGCCGGGCGGCGTGGACTCGCGGACGAGGGCAGAGACGACAGCGAGGGGCTTCTCGTCAGGGTGGCGGCCCTTGCCCCGTACGGAGGGCGCGTGGATCACGTGGGCGACGGAGCGCGGCTGGCGGGTGCCGTCGTCGGCCCAGGCGTTCTGCCGGCCCTCGCGCTGGTGCGCGGCCGCCCGGGCGGGCTTGCGCGCGGTGCCGCGGTTGGCGGTCACGCGCTCGCGCTCCCACTCGTGGTGCAGGTCGGTCCACCGGCCGCGGTACCACTGGTAGGCCCACTCATGCACCCGGACGAGCCGATCGCGGCTGGTGGGGCCGCTGCCGTTGTGCTTGACCCATAACGCCTCCTGGCCGTACTTCCAGCCGGCGAACTCATACGCGCGGTCGAGGAACATGCGCGCGCTGCCGAAACACCACAAGCTGGCTGAGGCGGGCAGCACGTCACCCACCGCGGCCACCCACCCGTCGGGCCACACGTCCCAGTCGGCGATGGTCTCCCCATACGGTGGGTCGGCCACGCACGCCACCGGCTGCTCCGTCAGGCCGGGCAGGACCTCGCGGCAGTCGCCGAGGTAGAGGGTGACGGTGCCATCGGTCCAATACGGGGTCGGGGTCATGCAGGTACCACCTCGTCGAACAGTGGGATTGCTTGGACTTCCATGCCGATCTCGATGTGCTCGATCTCGGGGTCTTTCTCGCGGGCGCGGGCGATCCACCGCTGGTACTGCTCCCGGCTCAAGACGAGGGCGTACTGCAGGCCCCGGCCATGGTTGCCGCCCTCGCAGATGCAGTCGCAGTCCTTGCCCCGGGCGTTGTAGCAGCCAGCGTCGCACCGTTGGACGCGGCCGCCGGGCCCGAAGACCGCCAGCAGGGTCGCCACCGTCTTACGCCTCCTCTTCGTCGCCGGCGGAGTCGCCGAGCAGCTCAGCGAGCAGCGCGGGCAGTCCGTCGGCGCCCACGAGGACCTCGCGCGCCTTAGACCCCTGGCTGGGGCCGACGATGCGCATGGTCTCCAGCAGGTCCATCAGCCGCCCGGCCTTGGCGAACCCGACCCGCAGCTTGCGCTGCAGCATCGACGTCGAGCCGAACCCCGTGGTCGCGACCAGCTCGGCGGCCTGGCGCAACAGGTCGAGGTCGTCACCGACCTCCTCGAGCAGCGCGGGCTTGGCCGCGGCCTCGGGCGCGAGCTCGGGCAACACGGCGGCTGCGGGCTGAGTCGCCCAGTGAGCGACCACCTCCCCGATCTCCTTCTCCGAGACGAACGCGTTCTGAATGCGGATCGCCGTGCTGGCGCCCATCGGCAGGAACAGCGCATCACCCTGCCCGGTGAGCTTGTCGGCGCCCGGCTGGTCGAGGATGACCCGCGAGTCGGTCAGGCTCGACACGGCGAACGCGAGCCTGGACGGCACGTTCGCCTTGATCAGGCCGGTGACGACGTCGACGGAGGGCCGCTGGGTGGCGATCACGAGGTGGATGCCGGCCGCGCGGGCGAGCTGCGTGATGCGCACGATCGAGTCCTCGACGTCGCGCGGGGCCACCATCATGAGGTCGGCCAGCTCGTCCACGATCACCAGCAGGTACGGGTACGGCTGGTAGACCCGCTCGCTCCCGGGCGGCGGCTGCAGCTTGCCCGCCCGCACGGCCTTGTTGAACTCGTCGACGTGCCTGAACCCCGACGCCGCCAGGTCGTCGTAGCGCCGGTCCATCTCGCCCACGACCCATTCGAGGGCTTCTGCGGCCTTCTTCGGGCTGGTGATGATCGGCGTGATCAGGTGGGGGATGCCCTCGTACACGCTGAGCTCGACCCGCTTCGGGTCCACCAGCACCATGCGCACCTCGTCGGGCGTGGCCCGCATCAGGATGCTGGTGATCAGCCCGTTGACGCAGACCGACTTACCGGCGCCGGTGGCGCCCGCGATGAGCAGGTGGGGCATCTTGGCGAGGTTCGCGAGGATGGTGCGGCCCTCGACGTCCTTGCCCAGCCCCACAATCATCGGGTGGTGGTCCGCCTGCGCCACCTGGGAGCGCAGCACGTCGCCCAGGGACACCAGGTCCTTGTCGGTGTTCGGGATCTCCACGCCGATCACGGATTTGCCGGGGACCGGCGACAGGATCCGCACGTCGGCGGACTTGACGGCGTAGGCGATGTTCTTCGTGAGCGCCGTGACCTTCTCCACCTTCACGCCGGGCCCCAGCTCGATCTCGTAGCGGGTCACCGTCGGGCCCCGGGTGAAGCCGACCACCTGCGCGTTGACGTTGAACTGCTCGAGCACGCTGCCGAGCGCGGCCACCACGGTGGTGTTGGCCTTGGTGTGCGGCTTGGGGGCGGGGCCCGCGGTCAGCGTGGCCGGGTCGGGCAGGCGGGCCGCCGCCGGCGGCAGCGGGATCGCCTGCGGCCGGGCGGCCACCGGTTCCTCGGCAGGCTCGGCCGCGCTGTCGCCCGCCGCCGTGGCGGCCGGGGGCGCGACGGCCGCAGGCGTGGGCTCTGCTGTCGGCGCCGGGGTCTGGCCGGTGGGCGCGGGTTCGGCGGGTTGCGCCGGGGCGGCTGCCAGCGGACGCTGCGGCTCGGATGCCGCCGCCGCGGGCTGGGCCGCGACGGGCTGCACGTCGGCGCCCTCGTCGTCGGCGGCCGCGGTGCGGCGCGGCCGGGCCGGGATCGCCCGGCGCACGGCCGAGGCCCCCGCGCGCAAACGCGGCCACGCCTCGCGCAGCGGCGTGCGCGTGGCCAGCAGAATGCCCACCCCCACGACCAGGACAAGGACGGCGATGCCCCACCCGGTAGGCAGGAGGGCGGCCAGCGGCGCCGCGGTGATCCACCCGAGCAGCCCGCCACCGTCGCCGGCGAGCGCGTCGGGCACGCCGTGGAGGAGGTGGACGATGCCGAGCACGCCGAGGAGGATGGCAACCCAGCCGCTTAACGTCCAACCGAGCTTGCCGCCCGGGGGCGGACGCAGCAGCCGCCAGCCGAGCCCGAGCGTCCCGAACGGCAACGCCCAGGTCAGATCGCCCAACAGGGCGACGGCGACGGCGTCGACGGCGGCGGCCATGCGGCCGTCGGCGATGCCCCACACGATCGGCGCCATGATGAGCGTGAGCGCGGCGCAGATCACCGCCAGGCCGTCGCGGCGTAGGTCGGGGTCGAGGTTCTTGACGGTGTGGGCGGTCCAGCCGAGCAGCCGCTTGGCGTGGCGTGCGGCCGTACGGCCGGCGGCGGGCTTGCTCGTGCGCGTGGCGGCGCTCCGCGGGCGGCTGGCGCGGGACTTGGTGGTGGTCTTGCGGGCGGTGGCCATGAGGTCCTCCTGAACGGGGGTGGGGGGGGGGGGGGGGGGGGGGGGGGGGGGGGGGGGGGGGGGGGCGGGCGGGGGGGGGGGGGGGGGGGGGGGGGGCGCCCCGGGGGGGGGGCCCCCCCCCCCCGCGGCGGGGGTTAGTCGAGGTCGGCCCACAGATCGAGCTGGCCCTGCTCGGCGGGCTGGCCGCTGGCGGGGAGCGCCATGCAGCCGCCGCAGCCGAGATCCGTCCCCTCCTCCGTGGTCCAGGTGCCGGGCGTGAGAGGGCGGCCGCACCGGGTGTGGTCGGGCCGCCGCTCGTCGGGGGTGTGGCCAACGCGGGGCTGGTCGTTGAAGACGACTTCCACGCTGCTGATGCGCAGCGGCCACCAGGACTCGCAGCACGTGCACTGCAGCCCGATCGGGCGGGGCGGCCTGCTGGTGTGGTCGCTGCACACCCGGAACTGGTGGCCGGCGGGGATGCAGATGTCCGTCCGCTTGGGGATGATCACGCGCTTCTCCGGTGGTGAGGGGCGGCGGGCAGGGCGATGACGCGGCGCGAGCCGTCGAGCTGGTAGCGGGTGGTGTCGGCGGTCGCCGCCGCGGTGAGGGCGTCATGGAACGCCGACCGGCCGCGCACGGTCCCGGCAGCCTCGGTGCGCTTGCCGGTCACGATGTGGTGAATCAGGGCCGCGCCGTAGTGGCGTAGGAAATCGCGGCGGTAGGAGCGGACGAGCGAGTCCCGCCAGGCCGGGTCGTGGTCCGTCTCCGGCAGGCTGCGCAGGTAGGCACGGTGGCCGCGGGCAGCCTCGAGCGCGGCGGTGTCGATGTCGTCGAGGAACTCCGGCACGAGGGCCTCGATGCGGGCGACCCGGTCGGCGCGGGCGGTCCAGGTGAGCACGGCGTCGCCGTGCTTGAAGGTGACCTGGCGCGCGAGAACAGACACCCAGCCGCCGAGCCGGAGGATCAGGTCACACGTCAGCTCGAGGCGGACCTTGCCGAACCCGGCCCGGGCCGGGATGACGACGTGGCCCGCGCCGGTCGGCAGGTCGCGTTCGATCTGGTAGATACGGGTGCGGAGCCTGGCAGCCAGCATGTGCGCCGTGTCGCGTTCGCCGGCGTAGCTGCTGTCGCGGTTGGCGACCTCGAGCGCGGCCGCCAGGCGCAGGCGCCGCTTCTCCAGGTCGGTGATCGTGGTGTTCAGCATGCTGTGAGGTGCTCCTGTGGGGGCCGCCCCCGGGGTCGGCCCGGGGGCGGTGGGGTGGTGGAGGGTCAGGCGACGGAGGCCAGGCGGCGGGAGGTGCGCGGGCGGCGGGAGGCGTAGGAGTCGATCCAGTCGAGCGAGCCGCGCTCCAGCCGCGTCTTTGCGCGGGTGACCGTGACGTAGTTGAGCATGAGCTCCTCGTCGTTGACGGGCGGCTGGCCGGTCAGGAGGGCGTTGTCGTTGGGCTGGCGGAAGTCACCGGCGACGCGGACGAAGTTCCACTCCAGGCCCTTGGACTTGTGTGCGGTGGAGATGATCGTGTCGCCGGGGCGGGCGTGCTCGGCCTTTTTGATCTGGCGGGCCGCCCGGTGGATCTCCTGGGCGCCGTAGGCGTTGACCAGGTCCACGAAGGTCTTGAGGTCCTGGCCGAGCGGGTCGTTCTCGGCGTAGTCCTCGACCATGGCCCACGAGGGGAAGGCCATTAGGTCGGGGTGATCGGTGGGCTGGCCCGCCTGCAGGAGGATGGCGGCTTCGGAGAGGCGCTCGATCTCGCCGCCGCCGCCGACGAGGGCCGGGGTGCGGTTGGCCTTGAGCGCGGCGAGGACTTCGCCCATGGCGGCGGCGTTCGTCCTGCAGAGGATGGCGTCGGGGCTGGGTACGTCGCCGATGGTGGAGTGGATCGGCGTGTGGCCCTCCAGGCGCAGCCGGGCGCCGAGCAGGCTGAGCCATTTGTTCGCCTCGGCCGCGATCTCGGGCCCGAATCTGAAGCTCTTGGTGAGGAAGAGCAGCACGTCGCTGGCGAAGGTGCGCAAGATGTCGACGCTGCCGTTCCAGCCGTTGATGGCCTGGGCGCTGTCGCCGACGATGATCCGCTGGGCGGAGGTCTGGGTGTCCAGGTACAGGCTGGCGGCGGCCGGGTTGGTGTCCTGGCACTCGTCCACCATGATCAGGTCGAACGGCAGGGTCAGGCCGTAGCGAGTGACCAGGAGCTGCGCCATCTTCAGGTAGTAGTCGTGCTGCCAGCGGAGCTCGCCGTTCTTGGCGCGGATGTCGGCGCGGGCCGCCTCGACGACCGGCATGATCACCTCGCGCAGACGGAGCACGTCATCGGGGTCGGTGATGCTCTTGGGCGGGGCGATGTGCTCGGGCAGCGGCTCCAGGTCGGCGGACTTGCACCAGTTGTTGATGGCGCCCATGGCCAGACGGGCGCGCTGGGCGGGGGTGAGGACGACGTTGGCGTTGATCCGCTCGGGGCCGGTCAGGCGCAGGATGTTGGCCTGCTGCTGGCTGCTCTGGCGGTTGCCGTCCATCCGGTCGAGGTGCCCGGACCAGTGGTTACGGATGATCTGCCGCGCGTAGCTGTGGTTGGTGTGGCAGGCCACGCCACGCGGCATCTTGTTCATCAGCTCGAGCCGGACGCTCTTGTTGTAGACGACGCAGAGGATCCTCCGGCCGCGCAGAGCCTTGGCGACCTCGTTGAGGGTGGCCGACTTACCGGCACCGGCACCGGCCTGGACGGTGATCGACTTTCCCGCGCGGGCCGCGTCGACGACTTCCTGCTGCTCGTGGGTGAGGCGCATTGGGGTTGTTTCTCCTGGAACTCAATTCGATGGGGCCGCATCCCCATCTAATGCCCAAATATTACAGGAGATTTATTGCGTTGAGGAGGGGTTGGCCGCCTCGACCAGGGATGCGTTGCCGCCGGGCGCCAGGGACGTAAGCAGAGAAACCTGCTTACGTCGTCCGCACAGACCGCGATCATCGGAAGGCGGTGCCTCGTGGCGCCTCGCAAGACCCGTACGGCGGCCGCCGACCCGGCGGCGCAGACCACCGACACCACCGGCGAGGGCGGCCCGGCGGACACTGGCGCCGCATCGGACGCGACCCCGACGCCGGCCCCGGCCGCGCCGCTCACGCCGCTCGACCCCGACGACGCCACGGCGGCCGCGCCGACGGCTCCGCTCGACCCTGAGAAGCTCGCGCCGGGCGCGACCACGACCGCCCAGGCGGCGCCGCTCGAACCGCCGTCCGCGCCGCTCGCGCCGCCGGAGCCGACGGGCCCGCCCGTGCAGATCAACATGATCGCCACTCCGGGCAGCGAGTTCGTGGACCTGGTGTGGCCGGATGGCACCCCAGCCGACCCTGACGAGCTGTTCACGGACCCAGGCGCCCACTTCACATACGTGAACGTGGCGAAGCCGATCATCCGCCGGCACTTCCTGCCCGGCGCACTACGGCCCACGGAGCAGCTCCTGTTCCCCGCTGGCTGGTCGCTCCCGCGCGACCACGCCGCGAAGGTTCAGACGGACCTGCGCGCCCAGCGCGAGGCCGCGACCGCGGCGAAGCCCGCGGACTAAAGCTCCGCGGCCTGAGCTTGGTGAGCCGGTGGTGCCCTGGTGGGGGGGAGGCACGACCGGCCGGGCACCCGAGCTTGGGCCGCGGTCAGACCGGTTCCGAGCAGAGAGGGCGTTCGCCTCGACGAGCATCGCCGCCGGCGGTAAGGAGGGGGACCCTTGCGCCGCGGCGATGTGAGCGGGGACGACGGCCCCCTCTGCCGGAACCCACCCCTTCCCCCAGCAGCAGAAAGGAGCGCCAGGTGACAACGGTGACGCCTGAGCAGGTCGCAATACACGCGGGCCTGCCCCTCCCGCTCAGCGAGGACGCCCTCCCGGCGGTGGAGGAGGCGATCGCCGACGGCTACCGCGAGGTGGTCGCCTACCTCGGCCGGCCCGCGGTGCCGGCGACGTTCACCCAGCGCGGCGTGGCCGCCGGCCCGGACGGCTGGCTGCTCGATCAAGACCCAGTCCTGGAGGTCCTGTCGGCCGTGCCGGAGGTGGACCAGGTGAGCGGGGCGCCCACCGGCGGCTGGACGATCACCTACCGGGCCGGCCTGGATCCGGAGCAGGACCTGGTGTACGGGCAGGCGCTCATGCGGTACGTGATCGCCGCAGCGGTCACCTCCAAGCCGGTGCGCCGGCTGGCGCAGAACGCCGCCGGCGCGCGGATTATCACGCGTGTCAACGTCGAGGGTCAGGGCGTGGAGTACGAGACCTCGGGGGCAGCGTCCGGGTCGGGGGCCGCGGGGGCGTCGCCGACCCTGGACACGCTCGAGCAGTGGCAGCGCGTCGTGGTGTCACAGCGGCCGGGGATCGGGCCGCATCCGGCGCAGACGGGGGCGGCGTGGCTGTTGTAGCCGCGGACCGGGAGTTCGGCGTCCGCCGGCCGCAGGTCGGCGTGGACGGGCACGGCACTCGGGTCATGACCGGGCTGGGGCCGCTCGAGGGGCCGCTGCCCGGCCGCATCGTGGACGAGCCGGACGCCGACGACAATCCGGAGACCGGCCCGGGGCCGTGGGTGCTCGGGTTGGACCCGGCGTTCTGGCCGCTGTCCGCCGGCGTACACGTGGTCGAGGCGGGCACCGGTCGCGTGTGGACGGTCACCGAGGCGTCGCACCGGCCGAGCCAGTTCGATGCGTCGCTCTCCTACGTCAGGGTCGTGGCCTCGCTGAACTCCGGCTGAAGAACCTCGACCCACACCCGGCCGGCCGGGTGGGTCTCGATCATGCTGTGCGTGGTGCCGTCGGAGAACCGGCCGGCGCGGGCGAGGAGGTACCACTCGCCCTCGTCCAGCACGTTGATCACCATGCGGCCGTCGTCGTCCTCGTGGACGTTGGACACGGCGCGCAGGTGCTGGCGCCAGCCGCGCCGGGTACGGAGCACGACCCGCTCGCCGAGCAGGTGCATGTGCTCGTCAACGGGCACGGGGACCCGAGGCGGCGGCGCGGCCGGCGACTTCCGGCGGCGGGTGGCGGTTGCGCTCATGTCCATGAGTGTGAGGTGGCCGACTGACAATTCCCGGCCGGGGCGGGCGGCTGGCCCGCCCCGGCCGCTGGCTACATCGGGTCGTTCTCGTCGAGCGTCGGGGCGCCGATCTGGTCGAGGTAATCCTCGAGCGCGGCGGTCACGACCCACTGGGCGCCGACGTGGGCGGCGCCCAGCATCTTGATCCGGACCCGGAGCGTCCGCACCGCTTCCTTGGTGGACACCCTCATGAGGGCGCCCTCGGACACGAAGTCGTCGCTGTTGTGCTCCTCCATGAGCTTGTCGGCCTTGAGGACCCATTCGCTTAGGCCCAGCTCCGTCGTCTTGAGCTGGTCGGGGTGGAGCCTGGCGAGGGCCGCGTCGATGTGCGGCCACTTCGGCTGCTCGCTGCCGGCGTTCATCGTCTCGACGTACTGCAGTTTGAGGATCCGCAGGGCCGTGTCTCGCAAGATGGTGATGGTGTGCTTGGTCCGCGGTTCCCGGTTGCGCAGGCTCGTCGGCCCGAGGGTGGGCGTGCGCCGTCGTGCCCGTTTGGTAGGAGGAGCCGCCGCGTCCTTGACCGCGGGAACAGTAGCCTTGTCCTTCGCGGCTGAGGGATCTTCATCCGCCGGAGTGTTCTCGATGTCCTCGATCGCCGGCGTTGCGGGCGCGGCCTCGACCGCGGGCGCGGCCGGGGAGGACTCGGTGTCCTTGACCGCTGGCGTCACCAGCTCTGGCGCTGCCGATTGGCTGGGCACCGACGGCGCCTCGGCGAGGGCCGTCGAGGCCTCCGCCTCGGTTGCAGGCGGCGACGCCGACCGGGGGACATCAGGCGGTGCGGCCAGCGGGGCGGGTGCAGCGCTCACGTCCTCGGGGGGCGTCACAGGCCGGATGTTGAGCGGTGGTGGCGCCTGGAGACCCTGGACAGCGTGCCGCACGGTCTGGTCGGTGTCCGCGGCCACGTCACGCTGGCCGCGCCGCCGGCGGCCGTTGCGCTCTTCGCTTTTCGTGTCGGCCATCACGCAGCCACCAGCCCAAAGGAGGTGAGGATGCCGCCCACGAGGGGCTTGTAGTCCTGGTGGGCGCCGCGGTTGTTGGGGAACTGCCACACTGCCGGGTTGCCCCAGATGTACGCCTTGGGGATGTACTCGCCGGTGTAGATCGCCGGTTGGAAGACCGGCACCTCGCGTCGTTGGAGCTCGCCCTTCACCTTGTCGGCTTCCTCATGGTCGCCCCACTTGTTGAGGAGCCACCCCCCGACGACAAGTGATGCGTTCTGCTTTTCGCGGATCCTCTCCGCCTTGGCCACGGCCGCCAGCGTGGACTGCAGCGACGGCAGCCGCGGTTCCGTGATCGGCAGCACCACATTGCTTGCGCACACGGCGGCCGAGGTTAGGTTGCCCAGAGTCGGGCGCGTGTCTAGGAGGATGAGGTCGAAGTCGTTGAGCAACGGCTGGATGGCGCGGCTCATCGACCAGATTCCGCCCAGCTCCGGCACCGTGCTGAGCTTCACCTCCACGTCCTCCATTTCGAGGTAGGAGGTGGGCAGAACCCACAAGGGGACCTCGGGGTCGGGCTGCTGCAGCGCGGCGCGAACGTCGATCCGCCCGGAGTCCGGCGGGTTGAGCAGCTCAGCGAAGCCCATCCCGGGGCTGCGCTTGATGCCGAACCAATCGCTCAGGTGGCCCTGGGGGTCGGCGTCGCCGATCATCACGCGGAGGCCGTAGGTGTCAGCCGCGACGGCGGCGATATTAGCGGTGGTCGTGGTCTTGCCGACCCCGCCCTTCAAACTGACGATCGATGCCACGATCGCGGGCATGGCGATACTCCTGGCTACTTGGCGGTAGATGGTTGCGGTCGCTGATCGTATCGCCGATGGCCCTCCCCCGTCTGGTATCCACACGGGAAAAGAACGGAGTATCACCGCCGAGATGTCCCGGCCGACTCGCTTCGAGACTCCGAGAAAGCATGACTCCGAGAATTCGAGAATTCGAGAACGTGTCGATCCCGCTATGTGCGGACGCGAGCGCGTACGATGGCGATCTTCCGTATGAGGAACACCGGCAGGCTTAACGTCTCGGACTCATCAGGGGAGGCATGGGAATGGCGCTCGCGGTATCTCCTGACCTTCCGGTCGTCCCGCCCAGCTTGGGGCGGCGCTGGCTATCGCGCGTCAACATGTCCGGGCCCGTCCCTGAGCACGCCCCTCAGCTAGGCGCCTGCTGGCCATGGGATGGACGCACCAATAAGCGCGGCTATGCCGTCATTACGGTGGCCGGGCGGCCGGAGCTTCTGCACCGCGTGCTGTACCCGACCATCCACGGGCCCATCCCGGACGGCTGGCAGGTTGACCACCTGTGCCACCATCACGAGCTCTGCCAGCTCGGCGACGCATGCCCGCATCGGGCCTGCGCGAACCCCGCCCACTGGTATGCCACGACCGGGCGGGAGAACAACCTTCGGTCCGGAAGCCCGACCGCGGTCAATGCCCGCAAAACCCACTGCTGGCGGGGTCACCCCCTGAACGGCGGCAACCTTCAGATGCGGGCCGACCGGCCGGGCCACCGCGAGTGCCGCACTTGCCGGCGCATTCGCCGCTTCGTCGCCGAGGCGGAGCAGATGGCCGCCATGGGGCAGATGACGCTCCTGTGACTACCCTGGCCCCGGCCGCACGGTGACCGTGAGCGTGGCCACGTAGCGGGGCCGGCCGTCCGCAAGTGGCACGTACCCACCCGCGACGGCGGAGCCCACATCGCTGACGACCGCTCGGCCGGTCCCGGCCGGCGCCTCCGGGAGCTGGGCGAGCGCGTCGAGCACGGTGTACAGGATGCGCCGCAGCGCCTCCTTGCCGATCGTCGGCCCGTCGAGCATGCCAAGCGCCTCGATCTGAATGCGCTGGCCGACCACCTTCGTACGGAGGTTCTCGCTTCCGCCGGGCATGTCCGCGATGCGCAGCCGCGGGTACGGCGGCGCGTTGTCGCCGCCGACCCGGCCGGGGCCGCCCAGCGCGGCCGTCACCGCCGGGTGCGCCGCCAGGTAGGCGATCACCGGCGGAACGGCGTCAGCATCGGCGAGGGCGGCCATCGGGCTACTCGCCGGCGCCGGTCTTGGCCGGCTTGGGCTTGCTCGCCGGCGCGGCCGCCAGCGTCTCGGGCGTCTCGGCGATGGGCGGCTTGTCGGCGTTGACGACGGGCCGCATCGCCGTGGCGTACGTCTCGCGGTTCTGCGGGTCCGCGCCGGCGACGTACCCGGAGCTGGCCAGCCGCTCTGCGTACGCGCGGGGCAGGGTCAGCTCCGTGTTCGTGGCGTACGGTCGCTCGGCGAGGCCGAGCTCTCTGGCGTCGTCGGTGCCGAGCGGGTGCGCGAGCCGGAACTTGACGCGATCGGACATGGGTGTCTCCCCGGGATAGTCGAGATCTTCGGGGTGTATGGTGCCGCGCTGCGTGGCTTACGTCCCTGTGGTTGGGGTCAGCGGCGGCCGGTGACGGCTGCTCGCGCGGCGGTGGCGAGCCAGCCGCCGCCCTGCTCGGCGAACTCCGACTCGGCGATGCGCGGCCACTCCACCGTCACCCGCGCGCTGACCCGGGCGCGGCCAATCTGAACGCTGGTGCGGGAGACCGCCGCGGCGATCGCGCCCGGCTGGCGGACCATCTCGCACCGGCAGTGGATCCGCTGGTGCAACGGCAGGCTGGGATCGAGCGGCTCGGCGGCCACGTCCCAGCCCTGGGCCTTGCTCTCGTCCTCGTCCCGCTTCAGCCGGAACGGGATATTGGCGGGGATCGCCTGCCCGTCAGCGTGACGGTGCGCCGGCCGTACGGCCTCGTCCCCTACCGTCTTCCAGACCTTCGCCTCGGGCGCATGCTCGCGCACCTCCTGCTCGGCGCGGTCGGTGACGCGGTCGACGGCGCGGCGCACCGGCCCGGCCGCCAGGGCGGCGGCCAGATCGCCGCGGATCTTCACACGAGCCATGCCCAGGCACGGTAGCCGCGGCCGCCGGTTGCGTCCCCGGGGGGACGTTAGCCTGGCGATTCGCCATGGTGCGCGCGTGAGTGATTCCCCACAGACCACTGAAGATCGCCGGGCGGAGGCCGTGCGGCTGTACGCGAGCGGGCTGACCGTCCGCCAGGTCGCCGCCGAGTTGAAGGTGTCGCACGCGGCCGTGCACCGGGCGCTGGTCGCGGCGAACGTGCCGCGCCGGCCGCGCGGGTCGACCGCGTCGTTGCTGAGTCCGCAGCGGCGGGCACAGATCTTGGCCGCCTACCGGTCCGGCATGCCGATCGAGGACATGATGCGCTCCCTGCGGGTGTGCGGCCGCACCATCAAGAGCGTGGCGGAGGAGGCCGGAGAGCCGCCGCGCGAGCGGGGCGGCCCGCGCAGTCTGGATTGGGACCAGATCGCCGGCCTGGCCGATCAGGGCTGGCCGAGCGACGCGATCGCGGTCCTGGTGGGCGGAAGCATCGGCCACGTGCGGGCGATCCTACGCGACATGGGGTACGGCCGGGGGCTGGCGGAGCTGCCAGAGAGCCCGGAGTTGGTGGAGCTGTACCAGCGGCTGAAGTCGGTGCGCGCGGTCGCTCGTCATCTGAGGGCGGGGCCGCGGCGGGTGAAGGACGCGCTCGCGGCCGCCGGCGTGGACACCACGCGGAGCTTCCGCCAGCCGCGGGCGGCCTGAGACACGACGAAGGGGCGGCAGCCGTTGTCCTTGGCTGCCGCCCCTTCCGGTTGGGCTAGTTGGTATCACCGCTCCCCACGGTGGAGAGCGGGTGGCCGTTGGCGCGGGGAGGGGGGATCACCCCCTGGGAGGGCGTGGCGGGCCCGTGCTCCTCGCGGTACTTGGTGACGTGCCGGTGCAACGTCGCCTGCGGGATACCGAGCTGGGTAGCGAGGGGCCGGATGGGCACCTCTCCGCTCGGCTTCATGGCGGCGCGAATGGCGTCGAAGATCTCCTCTCGGGTGGGCTTGCCATCGCCGTTCCGTTCGCCCGCCCCGGTGTTCCGGTCGGGCGTTCCACCGTTCCGCTCAGGCGTTCCGCTGCTGCCGTTCCGGCCGTTCCGCCCGGCCGTTCCGCCGGTCTTCTGAGCCTCCTTTCGAGAGGTGTTCCGGCCCGTTCCAGTGGGGTGTTCCACCGGCTTGCGGAACACGATCCGGGTGCCCCGCGAGGGGCGTTCCACGGGCTGTTCCACGACTTGCTTGTGGAACAGGATGCGGGTGTTCCGCACCGGCTGTTCCACCGGCTTGTGGAACACGATGCGGGTGTTCCGCGCCGGCCGTTCCGCGGGCTGTTCCGTTTCGGAGAGCCCCAGGTCGGCGCGGGTGACGCCCGCGAGGGTCGTGAGGAGGACGGCGTCGCTGCGGGACATGATGATCTGTTCCAGCAGGGCGCGCCTGTCCGCGTTCTGGGTGAGGTTCAAGTCGCGTTCCGCGGCGCGGTAGATGCGTTCCAGCCGCACCCGGCAGAAGCTGCTCCACCGGGTGTTCCGGGTGCTGTTCCGCTCGGCGTTCCGGGTGGTGTTCCGCTCGACCGCGCGGGCGTACCGGAT
The DNA here is from genome assembly GCF_044593615.1 of Nonomuraea sp. NPDC051941. NCBI lineage: Bacteria > Bacillati > Actinomycetota > Actinomycetes > Streptosporangiales > Streptosporangiaceae > Nonomuraea > Nonomuraea sp. NPDC051941. The sequence goes on along the minus strand of NZ_JBIUCF010000043.1, from coordinate 40,041 downwards.
CACCCAGTCGGCAACCTTGGTCAACCGCATGTGGACCTCGGCGTCGGCGGTCTGCGCCTCCTTCGCTGTGACGAGGCCGAGCCTGGTGAGCAGGTACTCCGGCGTCCACTTCCACCGCGACTGGGACTTGGTCGCGCCGCTGCGCTCCTGCTCGATCGACAGGGCGTGGTGCCAGAGGATCACGCCCACGATCGGGGTGATCGCCCTGAGCAGGAACACGCTGGCGCTGCCCGTGGACATCGTGGACGTGGCGGAGATCGCCGCGGACATGCCGGCCAGCACCCACGTCATACGGATGGCGCCGGCCGGGTCTTTCTCCTGGTCAACAGCCTCTTTCGCGCGCAGGGCAAAGGCCAGGAGCGGCCCTTCCAGCAGGAACACGCCCAGCCACGGCAGCCACGGTACGTCCGGGGCAGCGACGTGGATGACCTCGAACACGCCCTGGCCGGAGATCACCACCGCGGCGGCGGCACAAATCCAGGTCACGGCGTTGGCCAGGGACCGGCGGGGGCGCTCGGTGCGCCGCTTGGGGAAGAACAGCCGCCTGAATCCGCAGATCAGGGCCATGGTCAGCAAGGTGGCGGCGGCGCCGCCCGCCGCCCAGTACGGCGGCGCGGCGGCGCCTACCAGGCTCGTCAACCACTCAAAGTTCGTCACTGTCAGTCACTTCCGGATGTTCAGGCGGATGTCCATGGGATGTCTACGGCGATGTCCAGGAGGGGGCGGTTTGGACGTCCACCCCCCTACGCGCGTGCGCGTGCGCGTGTAGGAGACGGGGGTGGGGGCGGGGGCGCCGGTCGGGAGGAGCAGATCACTGTGTGTGGACCTCCCCGCTTACCGGGGCCGGGGCCCCTCCCCCGGGACCACTCCCCCACCCGGTCCCGATCTGGGAATCTCCCTGGTCGGGGCCGGGCGGGTCGGGGTGTATCCCCTGGTGGGCGTAGGTGTCGTCCGGGTCTGTGTCGGGTCCGTCTCCCCCGTCCAGCCGTCCGGCCCGGATCTCCTCCTCGGTCTCCAGGGCGCCTCGAATGAGGTCGCGCTCCCCCACGGCTCGACGCCACTTCCCTTTCGCCGGCTGCGCGAGCAATCCCCTATTGCGCCAGGCGCCGCGGCGCGCGCTCGCCCACGCGCGGCGGCGATGCGGCGCGACCGCGGCGTTGGAGGCGGCCGTGGTCACCAGGCCGGGGGAGAGGTGCACCTTCACCAGCGCCTGCAGGTGCTCGTCGCCGATCTCCGACAGGAGCGCCTGCAGGTCGTCCGGGGCCTCGATGGGCTCGGACACCACCAGGCGCAGCGGTGCGCTGTCGGCGGCGGCCACCTTCGCGCCGCGGGCCTCGGTCTTCTGCAGCTCGGCGGTCTTGGCCCGGGCGCGGGCCTCGTAGACCAGGAGCTTCTGCTCCTCGGTGCAGAACTCGAGCAGGTGGTCCGGGCAGTCGAGCCACCGGTCGGCATAGTGCGGGAGCGCGGCCGCGGTGGACTCCTCCAGCTCTGGCGCGAGGTGGGCGGTCTTGACGGCGGCCTCGGCCAGCATCTGGTCGGTGACCTGGGGCGTGTACAGCAGGGTGGTGGCGTTGCTGCCGGACTGCTGGAAGTAGAACGTGCCGGTCGGCAACGTGGTGGTGTCCAGCCGGTTCCAGCCCTTCAAGATCTGCTGGGAGTCGGCCGGCTTGGCGGTGCGTCCGGCGTAGCGGCGCGGGAGGTGCGGCAGCAGGTCCGGGTCCAGGCTGGACTGAGACAGGTACTGGGACGCGAGCTCCATGCCGATGCCGAGGGCGCGTCCCTGCTGGCCGATCCTCTTGGCCGCATCGATCGGGCGCGCGTTGGCCGCCTTGCGGCCGAGCAGCATCGAGACTTCGTCGCCGATCACCAGGATCGCGGGCCGGTTCTTGTTGAGGGGCAGGACCTGATTGTCCTCGGGCCGGAGGAGACGGCCACGCAGCGGGATGGCGGCGGCCGCGTCCTCGAGGATGCGGGTCGCGGCCTCCCAGTTGGTGGCGATCGGTCGGTCCAGGCGCGGCATCAAAGCCGCGTACGTCAGGCCGTCGTTCTTGAGGTCGATGCACCACAGGAGCACGTCGCCGCAGTGGACGCGCATCCACGCTTCCAGGCGCAGCAGGTTGGACTTGGCGGAGCCGGACTCGCCGCCGTAGATGCCGCGTGTGCTGCCGTGGCCGGGCACGTAGTGGGCGACGTAGACGTCGACGTCGTCGTCGTTCTTACCGATCCAGGCCACTTCCAGCATGGAGGTGGGGATCTTGGGCGGTGCAAACTTCACGACGCGGGCGGCGATCGTGCGCTCCTGCCAGATGAGCAGGACGCGGGCGCTGCTGCTGTGGGCGGGGTCCTGGATGATCTCGCGGACGCTGCCCGCGGGCCAGTGCATGCCGGAGGCGATCTCGGTGCGGGTGGCGGGCTTGTCGAGCTTCTCCCGGGTGACGTTGACCGGCAGGCGCAGCGGGACCTCCACGCGGCCGGTGCCGCTCACGGTGGGGCGGCCGACAACGACCACGCCGACGAAGCCCAGCTCGGCGAGCACGACCGGCAGCGTCTGGGCGATGACACGGACGCGGAGCCGGAGCCTGCGCCACTGCCGGGCGTCGGCGTTGCTGCCCCACACGATGGCCAGCGCGAGCACGCCGACGGCCCACGTGGCGTAGGAGACCAGGTGCAGCACGCCGACCGCCGTGGCGGTGATGATCCACAGCCCGGCCGCGCCCATGGTGGCGGCGCCGGCGCGAGCGGAGACGGGCAGCACGTTGGTGCGGGACAAGTACAGGAAGGAGAGCGCGACCGCGGCCGCGGTCAACGTGGCGTTGATCCACCAGGGGATGCCGACGAGCTGGGCGACGGCGGCGTAGGGGTAGAGGCCGCAGGCACTCCACCAGGGGATGTGAAAGTCCCTGTGCCGCCACATGCGGCGGGCCTCCCACAGGCCGAGCGTGCGGAGCCACCGCCAGATGAGGTGGTAGAAGACGAGCTTGGCCAGGAAGCGGAGGAACCGCGCGATCGGGTCGGGCTTGCTCTCTTGGACGGGCTGCGGCACGGCGGCGGCCTGTCCCGGGGGGAGGGCGGCGGGGCGCTTGCCGAACACGGGGGCTTCCTTTCCTGGGTGCGGTCGGGCGGGGGCGTCAGCCGCTGAGGGTCCAGCGGCCGCCGGAGTTGGAGGCGGCCTCGGCGTCGTCAGCGATCTTGAGCGTGAGGGTTCGGGCGTCACCCCGCATGCGGTTGGCGGCGCCGCGCAGGGACTGGGCGGCCTGCTCGGCTTCCTCGCCGCGCAGCTCGCCGGGGGCGGTGCGGCCGGACATCATGTCGAGCAAGGTGCTGGCGCCGGTGGAGTTGCGGCCGCCCTTGCGGGTGATCTTGGCGGCGAGCCAGGCGGAGGCCCGGTTGGAGCGGTCGTTGGCGTTCCGGCCGTAGAAGATGCCCATGGCATTAGTCCTTCTGCTTGTCGGTGCGGGGGGTGTCGGGACGGCGGTCGATGATCCGGGGGCGGTTGAGCCGGGAGGCGATGATGACCGCCGCGATGATCCCGATCACGGCGATCAGCGCCGGGACGGGGAAGGTCAGAAAGCCGATGTCGATGGTGGGCATGGAGGGGCTCCTAGGCGGGTCGGGGGAGCGCTGGCGGGGTCGAGGTGGCGCCGTGCTGGCGGGGCCAGGCGGGCGGCGTCGCCTGCAGCAGGTGCTTGGTGTGCTTGATGAGGCCGTCCACGGCGTAGAACACGCTGGCGAACAGGACAGCGAGCGCGTAGGCGAGGGCCTTGACCGTCTCGGCGCTGAGCTCGGCGGCGGCGAGCGCGAAGCCGGCGGCGATCCATGCGGTCAACAGGGCTGCCCAGCCGATCGCCTTGAGGATCACGACCATCAGGCGCAGCAGGCCGGCTCGGACCGTGCGCCGGGAGGCGGGGCGGGGCCGTTCCTGCCAGCGCTGGTGGAGGGTTCGGTGGTAGAGGGCGGGGTCGCGCCGGGCGTAGAAGATCACGCTGGGCGGCAGGAAGATCGCCGCGACGATTGCGAGGGCCACCGTCATTTGCTGCCACCTCCGGCGCACGTGCACTTGGGGGCGCGGCTGGCGAGCACGTTGGTGATGGCGCCGTCGGCGAGCTGGACGGTCACCCAGTCGCCGTCGCGGGCCTCGACGGTGCCGTGCTGTCCGTTGACGTGCACCGCCTCCGCCGGAGGAGTGGAGGACTCCCCGTCGCCGCGTGCCTTCCAGAACCGGGCCATTGCTATCCCCTCTTGGCTAACTACTTCGTACAAGTTAACTTATATGAAGTAGCTATGCAATGGGGAGTAGTTGACGATGACCGCGATTGCCGATACCTCAGTACCGACCCGTGCCGGTGCCGCCGGCGTCCACGGGCGCATCCCGAGGTTTCGACTGGAAGTGGGCGGAATGGCAGACGGATACAAGTACGAGGACATCGCCGCTGCCCTCATCGCCCGGATCGAGAGCGGCGAGTATGCGCCCGGCGACCGCCTGCCGTCCGAGTCGGAATTGCGGCGCGAATTCGACGACGCCAACCCCGCCACCGTCCGCAGCGCCCTGCGAGTCCTGCATGACGCTGGCCTGACCCGCACCGAGCGGGCCCGCGGCGTCTACGTCCGCACCTACGACCGCGTCGCCGTCGACGTCGCGGCCGGCGGCGGCACCAGCGGCAACCCGATCCATCAGGTCGAGGTCACCACCCTGCAGACCCCACGGCACATCGGCGAGCTGATGGAGGGGGAGGGGCCCGTCATACGGCGCACCTCCACCCGGGCGCCGCTGGTGAAGTCGTACTACCCGCGTGGTCTCGTTGACGTGGTGCCGGAGCTGGGCGAGCCGCACGAGCTGGCCGAAACCGACGACGAGCTGATGAAGCGCGCCGGCCTGAAGGTCATGTCCAAAACCGCCCAGGTGATCGCGCGGATGCCGACCCGAAATGAGGCGGCAGCGCTCGGGCTCATCCCGGGCACGCCAGTGCTGCACGTCATCACCGCGTTGACCGATACCACCACCGGGACGGCGGTGGCGGTGCGGGAGGCTGTGTATCCGGGGGACCAGGCCAAGCTGCGTCTCGACCTGGCTTAACCGTTTCGCTGGCTACCGGTCGGCCATCGCGGGTAATCTGACGGTATGGACGAGCAGCCGCAGGAGTTCGAGGAGCCCGAGCGCGTGCCCTATCCCGAGGAGCAGCGCCTGGCCAACCTCGACGCGCTGCGCGCGCTCCTGGGCGGTCCGCCGCCGGCTGAGGCGCTCGAGCTCGCCCGCCGGCGCGACGAGGAATTCGCCGCCCGCCGCTCGCACGCCGCCTGACCGGGGTCAGGGAGTGCAGGGTCGTGTGCTGGACACCAGCGCGCTCATTGCCTGGGCCCGGCGGCAATCCGCGTACGTTGACGCCACTGTCTGGATGAGGGTCGAGCATCGCGAGTACGTGGTGCCGGTCATCACGACTGCGGCCGCGCTGACCGCGGCGCTCGCTCAGATCCCGTCGGCGGCCGTCCCGGTGATGGACGTGCTGCTCGGTATGGAGGGGACCACCCTCGTGGACGACCTCACCCCGGCCACCGCGCCGGGCGTGGCCGAGGTCCTCAGCAAGGCCGGCCCGTACGCCCCGGAGTGGGTGACGGCCGCGACCGTCGTGCAGGCCGCGCGCCAGCGCCGCATCCCGGTCCTCACGTCCAACCCGTTCCCGCTCACCTCGTTGTGGCCAGAGATCGAGATCGACCCCTTCTCATAAGCCCGAACCGGGACGACCACTAAAAACCGCCCGGGTCCTCCTCGGCGAGGAGGACCAGCTTTGCCAGGCGTAGCTGGGCGCGCTGCAGGTGCCGGCCCGAACTCCAGAACTTCCGCTCCGCCCCGGCGTGGACGACGCTTTCGTACCGCGCCGGCGACATCCACTGGGCGGTCTGAGGGTCGTCGCCGGCGACGTTGACCACGACATACCCCGCTGTCTCCTCCTCGGTGGGCGCAGCCGCCGGCGGGACACCGACCGGCCAGGAGCGCTTGCAGCCCGGGCACAGCAGCGCAGTCGGCTCCCCGCTGATCATCTCCACCACGTGCTCAAACGTATGGACGTGGGGGAGAACCTCCTCGCCGGCCTCCGCAGGCTCGACCTCTTCAACGGTCATGCGATCGATCTCCAATCAGGAAGACGCCGGCGCGCGGCCGCGCCGGCGAACGAGTCAGGACGCGGTCGCGTACGACCGGGCGAGGCGGGTCTCCAGCTCGGCGACGACCGTGCCGCGCTGCTTGCGCCAGTCGGCCGGCATGAGCTGCGTGTCCGGGTCGGCCAGCACCGTCATCTCCCGCAGCAGCCACTCGTACAGCGCGCGGTGCCGCTCGACGAGCACGTCCACCGCGCGGGCCGTGGCGTCGGCGGTGATCACATTGGCCCGCTGGGTGGCGACGTGCTTGAGGTCGCGCTGCAGGCGCTGCTGTTCGACCGCGGCCTGCCGAAGCGCGCCGAGGAACCGGAGCTGGCGGATCGCCCGCCAGGCCCGCTCCTCGTCCATGCTGGCGACGTTGAGCGACAGCACCGGGAACTCGCTGACCGGGCCCGAGGTTCTGATGCCGAGCTGCAGCGCGGTCTGCCGGTGCAGCTCGGCCAGCGCGCACCCCCACGAGTAGGCGACGACCGGGTCCCGCAGGCGGCCGTCGATGCCGTGCTCGTCGCGGATGTCGGCCGCCACGACGTCGACGAAGTCCTCCCACTCCAGGCCGAGCAGCTCCTCGGCGGCGGCCGCGTCCACCGGGACGAGCAGCCCGACCCTCGCGGCCAGCGCGAAGAACGCCTCCTCATCCGACGGCAGGGTGCAGATCTCGCTCAGGCCAGCCGCGGTGAGCACCTTGAGCCGCTCCTGGCCGGCCTCGGGGCCGAACATCCGGCACAGCGCCCATTGCGCGGCGCGGGCCGCGGTCGCCGGCGCCGGTTGGGGCGTCTCGGCTTCCATCTGACGGCGGCGCATCTGTCCACGACCTTGGTCGCCACGACGATGCGGTCGGCGACCTGCCGGGCCCGGGCCCAGTTCGCGCGAGCCTTACGCGCATGGCCCTCCATCTCGGCGCGGGCGACCGACACCCGTAACGACGACTCCAGCCCCACCAGCGTGAGCAGCCAGTCCTCGCACCAGTCCGGGCTGCGCAGCATCCCGACGGCGGACGGCGGCGCCTGGCCCGCCGCCTCGGCGAGCACCACGGCGGCCAGGCCCTGGCTGCCGGCGGTCATGATGGCCGCGATCTCCTTCGTGGTGGTGCTCGGCCGCAGGTTCGCGATGTCGCGCACAGAGATGCGGGCGGTCGTAGCGGACGTGGTCATGCGATCCCCCCGGAGGCCTGCGGCTGGTAGTGATAGTCGATCCAGTGAGCGCGGTAGGCGTCGGCCGCGGACTGCCCGGGAGCCGGGTGCTGGACGCGGCCGCGCAGCGGGCACTTGTCGATCAGGCACCGCCAGACCCCTGGCCGAGGTCCGGCCGGCGGCTCCTCGGCGGCTGGCGGCTCAAGCTGCACCTGCTCGCATCCCTTTCCCCGGCCACTTCGCTGGCACAGCCACATGGGCGCCGTGCGGGTTCCGGCGGTCGCGGTCATGCCGTCACCGCCTCGGCCAGCTCCTGCTCGCCGTCCTCGGCGAACGGGCTGGCGAGCGCGGCGGCCGCCGCCTCGAGGGCGTCCGCCTGGGCCGCGCTGAACCGGGCTTCGCGCCATGCCTGCCCGCGGGCGGAGTGCTGCCGCTGCAGCGGCAGCGGCTGTCTCTGGTCGTCGCGGCAGTTTTCACCCTGCTTGCGCGTAGGCGGATCAGCCGCGGCCGCGCCGCACGTCGGGCAGTCAACCGCGTCACGAGCCGCCTGCGCGTCCTTCAGACGGCCGCTGGCGGCCGGACGGCGGATCTTGGACAGCAGAGCCTCAGCCTCCTCGCTGGGGCCGCCCGTGATCGTTACGCGCGGCGCGGGCACCCGGCGAGGCTCCGGATCCTCCCCGTACGACACCCGCGCGAGCACCTCGGCCACCGTCCCGTCGTCAGGGCGGCGCGGCAACGGCGGGCGGGTGGTACCACCGCGAGAACCCCCACCGTCCGTCGCCGAGGCGCCGGGGGAGTCGCCGGCCGCCGGGGTGCGGCGGGGCCGGTCGGCGCAGGCCGCGCACGCCTGGCCGGTGTCGATGCTGTGCCCGTCCTCGCAGTGCACGTCGGGGCAGTGGCGGCGCTGGATCAGCGTGATGGCCACCGCGACGCCGTCGGAGATGCGGCCGTCCGGGTTCATGCGCTGCCAGCCCTCCCACCGGCGGGCGATCCGGTCGACCAGCTCCTGCACCGACCGGTTGGCGAGCTCGCGCTGGGCGACCGTGAGGACCTTGCCGGAGGCGGACTGGCTGATGCGCTCCTGCACCACCTGCGGCAGGGAGCGGCACACGGCCAGCGCCGGGGACACCGGCGGCCGGTCGGCGCCCGGCGAAGCCGTGGCGCTCTCCGCGGTGGAGGTGTCGGGACGGTGGGGGGTCTCGTTGCTGGCCGGGTTTTCGGTTCCGGTCGGAACGACCGCCTCGCCCGGCTCCTCCACCACCTGTAGGCCGCCTACGGCGGGAAGTTCAGTAGGGGACGGTTCAGTGGACGGCTCAAAGGACGGTTCGGGTGCGACGGTCGCACCCGGCGCCTGCGACCGTCGCACCCCGTTACCGGCGACGGTCGCACCCCGTTCGGAATCGGGGTGCGACCGTCGCACCCCGTCGCCGGTGGAGTCCTCGGGGTGCGACGGTTGCACCCCGTTGTCGTTTCCGCTGGTGGAGGAGTCGCCGTTCTTCTTGGCCTCGGCGCGCGCTCGGCGGTTCTTCCGGCCGGCCTTGAGCTTGTCCATGGCCGCGTGGAAGCGCGCCATGTGCTCCGGGTTCTCCCGCGTCAACGTCATGTTGAGGTCCCAGCCCTGGGGCCTGCGGTCGCCGCGCTTGATCCAGGCGGCAACGACGGCGGGGTCGCCCGGCGTGATGACGCCCGCGTCCTCGAGCACGTCGAGGTATTCGCGGACGGTGCGCTCACCCAGTCGCGTGTAGGCGACGAGGCGGGGAACAGCGGGGAACGCGCCGCGTCCGTCCGGGCCCGCGTGGTTGGCGAGCCCGACGAGGACGAACGCGGCGGAGGACTCATCGACGGGCGCGTGGTTGAGCGCCCAGGAGATCGCTTCGACGCTCAACGGCTCGCCCCGATCATCGGCGCGGCCGCAGCGACACGGCTAGGCTTGTGCGTGATTGCAGGCTTACGCGCAGCGTTCGATACGCTCACGTGTGCCTCCTCATGTGTCTTAGCAGCGGATGAGGTAGGCGATCGCCGGGCGGTGTTGCGAGCACCGGTCCGGCAGCAACGGCGGTTCCTCGTTCGAGGGCCGCCGTTGTCGCTTTTTTGCTGGCGTCCGAAATCTACCTTGGCTTGATCAGGGAAGTCACCTTTGGCATGCCGCAAACCTAGGATCCTAGGTTCACTGCTGAGGCCCGGCCGGCGGGTGCCGGCGGAGGGGCGGGCCATGATCGTTATCACTGGCGACTCCGTACGGTCGGTGGGCTCCTGCACCTCGACCGGTCGCCGGCCGCGTGATCGGCGCGGCGGCGTGGCCGAGGCGCCGGGAGACAAGCACAGTCGCGAACTAACGTCCAATGACCAAGATCATTAAAAAGGGGCGCGGACCGTGCGGCCCGCGCCCCCGTAACGTTCGTGCAGGTCAGGCCGCGTAGAGAGTGCCCCTGCGCTGGCGCTTGCGTCGCTCGCTGACCTTCTCCTCCTCGGTCAGGCCGCCGTGCATGCCGGACATGTCGCCACGCCGCAACGCGTCGTCGACGCACTCGGTCCGCACGGGGCAGCCGCGGCAGATCCTCTTCGCCTTGGCCTCGTTGTAGACGGGCAGCTTCCGGCCGGGCGCCGGCTTCTGCTTGGGCTCGTCGGGTGCGGGCGGGTAGAAGACGTTCGGGTGCATGTCCTTGCATGCTGATCGGGTGCGCCAGCCGTCCTCGAGCAGCTCCTGGCGGGTCAGCTTGGTGGGCGTCATTACTGGGGACCTTCCTCGAGCGCAGGGGCGGGGGCGGCAGGGGGGAGAGGGAACAGGCGGCCGGGGTCGAGCGCGCCGGAGGCGATCGCGTGGGCGAGCACGTCGGCCCAGTCGTCCACCAGCTCCTCGGTCGGGGTGGGGTCCCCGACGTCGATGGACATGCCGGGCACCATCTCGCCGGTGGGCGCGATGGGCTTGCCGACCTTGCGGGCGTGGTCCTTCAGCCGCTTGGCGAACGCGGGCTCCACGACTTCCCGGATCTCGGTGTGGTACTTCGGGTGGTCCTTGACCCACGCCACGAACAGCGGGTCGGTGTTGTCGAGGATGACGGTGACGGCGCCGCGCTTCATCAGGACCGCGCCCAGCCGGAGCCCGGCCAGGAACGCGGACTCGCGGTCGGTCTCGGCCAGGACCGGTGTGCCGTCTTGTCGGCTCGCGCGCAGGATGGCGCCGCTCGTCTTGACGGCGTCGCCGAGGAGCTTGATGCCGGCCTTGGCCAGCAGGTACTCGAGCGCCACTTCCCGGCGGTCGTGCGGCGGGGCCGCGGCCCCCTGCTCGGGGGCCGCGCTGGTCTCGCCTGGGGTGCTCATGTGCCTGCCTCCTGATCCGGCTGCGCCTCGGGCGCGCTCTGCTCGGGGGGCGTCTGCGTCTGCTGCTGCTTGGCCTGGGCGGCGGCCTGGCGCTGCGTGGCGCGCAGCTCCTTCATGCGGTTCTGGTACTCGGCGTGCAGCTCCTTACGGTCCTTCTCGCTGACCTGGCCGAGGCCGACCGCCGTGGCAATGGCCTGGCCGACCTGGGCCAGTTCGTTCGGCGTGCTCGCGGCCGCCATGTCGAGCGCGAGTTGGGCGACGACCTCGGGGTCGGAGGTGGCGCGGGCCTGCGCAAGCTTGGAGATGAAGGTGCCGAGCGCTTCCTCGGCGCGGTTCTCGTTGGTGATCAGGACCCCGTGGAACGCGCGGGACTCCTCGTACAGCTCGCGCAGTCGTGCCCACGAGGTCTCCGGGTTGAGCGCCTCCTCGCGGAACTGCTCGGGCGTCCGGTCGGGCTTGGGCTGGATCAGGTTCGGCAGCGCGGTGTTGGCCGGGTCCAGCTCCATCACCTCGAAAATGAACCACTCCAGATCCCAGTCCTTCTTCAAGATGGGCTGGGGGTCGTCCACGGTCGCGATGATGCTCTTGGCCGGGTCGGCGTCCCGCAGGCCGATCACCTGGGGCTGGGCATCCCGCGACAGGCGCAGCCACGCGCTGCTGGAGTAGCCGAGCTGCTTTTGCGTCTCGAGCGTGTACTCCTTCTCCTTCGTCGGCTGGCCGAAGGCGTCGGTCCCGGACACCCACTTGCCCCTGCCGGTCATCACGACAATGCCCGGGATGCGACGCAGCGCCGCCACCAAGGCCGCATGGCGGTCGTTGGCGTCGTTCCAGTAATTGCGCGTGACCTCGATGTCGGCGTCGGGGTCCTCAGCCAGCCGCTTGCGGTTGACCTTGCTGCCACGGGCCCGGTTGCTCGCCCACATCGACAGCAGCCGCCAGATTGCCGCCATGCTGTCGATGATCAACAACACGGGCTTCTCTCCGTTGGCGACCGCATGCTCGGCCACCTGCCGGACGTTCTCGATCTGCCGCATGATCGACGTGTAGGAGCCGTCGTGCTCGAGGATCTCGTAGCGTGCGCCCGGCACCCGTCCGTACTCGTCGGAGTGGCCCTCGTTGAAGTCGAGGAAGAACGACTCCCCGACCCTCGGCGAGCCGGACAGCCTGGCCGCGTGCCACGTCTTCCGGCTGTACTCGGGGCCCTCGACCAGGATCAGCGGCCAGGACTTCTTGCCGGTGGGCTGGCGGGTACGCATGCCCTCCGGCCGCCACTTGGCAGCCGGGGCCGGCGCCTCGATGGTGGTGCTCGTCAACGTCTTCTTCTCCCTGGAATCACACCCGGCAGAGGGCCGCAATCCCTCGCCCGGTGGTCGGCGGTCGGTGCTCTGCGACGTTCGGGCGGTGGCGCTGACGCGCAGCATAGGCACGAAAACACTTACCGTCCCCTGATATCACAGCTTATTTATCAGCAGGCTAGCGGGAGTGGAGTGTCAAGGTCAACTGCGCTGTGATTCAAAAATGTCAGTAATGTTGGAGGTTGCAAAACCCCAGCTCACGCCTATCGTCCACGAACCGGGACGAACAAGAGGCTTACGGACGCAGGAAAAGATCTCTAACCTTGCACCAGACGGGCACACCTCCACCACGCTGCCCGCACATGGCTAAGCACCCCACCGCGCGATGCCAAGGAGACCTTCCCCGATGTCCGACCAGCATCCTCCTCGCGACGACGAGCGTCACCTCACCGTCGACGACCTGTCCGGCGCACAAGTTGGCCACATCGCCTTCTCCAACGTCGCCTCGATCTTGGCCGAAGAGTGCACCATGCTCGTCCCCACCGCCGCCCACCGCCGCCGCGGCACCGCCGGCCTCACCCGCTCCGTCGTGGAGCTCCGCCGCAAGCTCAACGAACTCCTCGCTCGAGCGATCACCACCGACCTGCTCGATGGCGCCGACTGGCCCGACATCGCCAAGGCCCTGGGCATGGACCCGGATCTGGTGTCCTTCAACTACGAGCACCTCGACTGGCGCGACATCGGCGACGACCCGCGCGCCGTCTGGGAAGCGTTCCGGCCGAGCTGCGTCTCCCAGTTGCACGACTCCTGCAGCGACGACCCCGCCGAGACCGCCCGCCAGCTCGACCGCTGGTATCGCGACCACGCCGACCCCCGCGAAGCTGCGCCCATCCCGGCCCAGGCCGTGACCGCCGGCCTGTAACGGCCCTGCACGGGAAAGGCCCGCATCTCCGAGGAGACGCGGGCCTTCGCACTTTCCAAGTCTGGGCGGCGTGTGCGGGCGCCATTGGTTCAAACGGGGATTGCGGCCCCTCGCCGCAGGCGCCCTGCACACCGAAGAGTATCCAGGAGAAATCCGAACCTCTTCGAGACCACATGATGGCACGGCTTACTCGGTGCCGAAACCATCCGCCCCAGGATCGGCCCCCGTGCGGCCGCCGCCGACGCCGTACGAACCCTGACCCGAGCCACTGGCCGAGGCCTCCGCCGGCGTCTCCGACGGCTCGCTCTTGCGCGGCGCGACCACGTTGTACACCAGCGAGATCACACCCGCGGCGCCCGCCTGCAGCGCCGCTACGCCCAGCGTCTTCAGGTCATCCCCGCCGGTCGTGGTGATCGCATACGCGCCCGACACGACCGCGGCGGCGACCGCGTTCTGGAACAGGCTCCGGCCAGCTCGTACCGGGACCTCACCGAGACGCGGACCGTTGACCGGAGCGATGCGGTTGTGCACGAACGCGAGCACCGCGGCGAGCGCGGCCTGCCCGCCGGCGAAGCCGAGCATGCCCATGTCGGTCGGGTCGCCCTGCGCCGCTGTGACGACTGCCGGGCCGGCCGCGACCACCGCGACCGACAGGATGTTCTGCACGAAACTCCGGCCGGCGCGGATCCACGCCTCCGGCACGACCTTGTCGAGACGATGCACCATCGGTTCCCCCCGTAGGTTGGGATCGGATATCCGCGTGCAGGGTGACGGGTTTCCCCGCTTACGTCCTGCCGCCGGTCAGGCTCCGCCGCCCCACGCCTTGAGCAGTACGCTGATCACCACGCCGATCACCGACACCACGATCGCCACCCAGGTTGCGAATCGCTTGGCGCCGTCCGCGACCGTCTGGGCCTTGGCCTGCTCGGCGGCCCGCGCCTTGTCCCCGTCCTGGATACGCCGGTCGTGCTCGTCGAGGATCTCCATCACCTGCCGGTGATGCTCAGCCTCGGTCTTGGCCAGCGCGTCGTGGCGCTGCTCACCCTGCTGCAATTGCAGAGCGATCACGGCCAGCTTGCCGCCGATCTCCGTCAGCCCGACCTCCACGATCCGGCGGACGTCGGCTAGCTGCCCCGCCAGGCCGGGCCGCTCCTGCTCCTCGGCCATCCCCTTGCACCCCCGCGCGTTCGGCCACTGTCGAGGGGGCACGATAGGAGTTCGAGCAGGTAGCGTCCCCGGCCTTGATCACCGGGGACGCCCCTCGCACCTACGGCTGGATGACTCCGTCGGACGAGCCGACCAGCATCGGCAGGTACCGCGGGCTGGTGAACGGGACGGCGTCGGCGTCGAACATCGGCGGCAGCTCCGCCTGCCCCTCGACGATGACGCTGCGGTACCGCTGCGCGTTGATCATGCTCGGGCCATTCGCGTGAAGGGCCGACAGGAACGCCGGGCTACCGATCGAGTACGCCGGCACCTGCGCGACCAGCCACACCACCCGGTCCTGATCGGACGCCTCGATCGCCGACTTCAGCGGCGCCCACCGAACGCCCGCCGAGGCGAACAGGTTCGCCTTGGGCGCGGTCGTGGCCACCAGCTCCGGGATGCCGCCCATGTAGACGCCGAACGCGCACTCGCCGGCGGCCACCCCGCTCGCCGGGACGGCGACGCCGATCCCGACCGACGCGAGCGACCTGCCGGCCGGCAGGATCGCCGTCGCGCCCAGGAGGTAGGGGCCGAGCTCGGCGACGGCGGTGTTGCAGTAGTGGGGCAGGACCGTGGCCGCGGCATAGCCGTACAGGTCGAGCTCCGTCATCGCCGCCGCTGGCGCCGGCGGGGTCGTGGGCTCGCACGCGCAGTTGATGTTGATGGTCACCGGGTCGCCGCTGCCGGGGTTGATGTCGATGTCGGTCATGTTCGCCCCTCCAGGGGTCGAGTTGGGAAACCTGCCCGCGGCAACAGGCCGAGGGCCGCAGGCAGGTATAGCGAGAGCCGACGCTTACAGCGACGTGGCTGCTCAGCGGTGCCAGCCGCCCAGCGCCGTCGCGGTCACGGCACCGCTGCCCGACGGGCGGCGGGCCCGGACCTCCACCCGGCGGCGATCCCCGAAGTTCCAGCTCTCCGGCAGAAACCCTGACACCGAGACGGTGCCGGCGGCGGTCGCCGACGCCGTGCCGATCGGCACGCCGTCGACGGCAGTCTGGACTTCCAGCGGACCGCCCACCGTCACGTCCACCGCCAGGCTGGAGCCCGAGCGCGGGAACACGCTGAACGCGATGGTCTCGAACGACGTGCCCGACACCTGGGTGGCCAACGGCGAGAACGTCACCGTCCGCTCGCCGATCTTCAGCTCGAGCGCCTTGACCCGCGCCCGCAGGTCCATGACCCACTGCACCAGATCCTTCTGCTGCAAGTCACCCGTGTTGATCCGAGACACCAGCCCGCCCCCTGTCTACTCGTCGACCGTCGTGTTCAGCTCGGCCGTGGTCACCGTCACCAGCTCGCCCCCGTCGGTGGCCGGCTCCACCCGCAAGCTGACGATCTTCATGGCCCGATCCAGCCCGGCCGACCCGTCAGCCCTCTCCGGATACAGGTGATCGGTGATGATCACCTGGGCGTCCGAGCCCAGTTCCCACTCCCACCAGCGGACCGACGAGTCCGGCAACAGCTCGAACTCGAACACCTGCCGCGGCCCCTTGGAAGCGTCCGCCGCGCGCTGCGTCTCCGCCTGCAACGCCGCCTGGCTCGTCAAGCCCTCGAACTGGTACGCCTCCTCCAATCGTGGCCAGCCCGCGGCGTGCAGGTCATCCTGCGTGACCTTCGCCAGCAACACCCCGCCGGAGGGAACGGCAAGCTTGCCGTGCACCACGGTGGCGAGCGCCCGCCGGGTGGAGCGGCGCCACTTACGGACGTTGCCCGGGTACTCCAAGGTGAGATCGGAGGCCGGCGGGTTGTCCCGGTTCACCCGGCGGAACTCCACCTGCGGCCGGTCGGCGATCTGATCCCAATCAGGCTTGACCCAGAACTCGAACCCTCCCGGAGCGCCGGCGATATCGGTGATGGTGTCCAGCACGCGGGAGAAGTCCTCGCTCCTGTACTCCCGGTCCACGGGCAGAGTGCCGGCCACCCCGGTAGTGCGCAGCCACCGCTTGTCGGCCGGCTGCGACGCGAGATCGATCAGCCAGTCGATCTCGGTGTGCGCCAACGTCGCCGCCCGGGGCCCGGTGAAGGACACGAACCGGCGGCCGTAGATGCCAATGATCTCCTCGGCGGTGATCTGGAGCACCCCGGTTTCGGAGTCGTAGTCCTGCGGGTCGATCAGCCGGCCGATCCACACCGGCCGCTCCCCGCGGTAGACGACCACGATGGTGCGCTCCGGCCGCGTGGCGGCCTCCACCCGACCCACGCTGTACGCCTCGTCGTACAAGGGAATCTCGGCCTGGAGCTGTCCGCCGCCGCCGAGCCCGAGCTCGAACGACACCGCCTGCAGCGGCAACGAGTCGATCGGGTTGTGCGTGTCCCAGTCGTAGAACACATACTCGAACGGTGGGGCTGAACCGCTGGTGTCCTCGAGCGTGGTGGCGTGCACTACGACCCGCGGCGACCGGTTGCCCAGCTCATCGACCGCGTCCACACCGAGCGGATAGGTGATCGCTGGCGACAGCCCGGTGAAGGTGAACACCTGGGACGGCACCTGCGTGACCAGCCGCGTCCCCAGATACAAGCCGTAGCCGGCGACGCCGACGTTGTCGTCGGTGCTGGCCTCCCACGCGACGGTGACGGAGGTCTGCGACACCGACACCACCCGCAGGCTGCCCGGTGCGGTAGGCGCCGCAGTGTCGGCCTGCGCCTTAACCGTCTTCGTGCCGATGGGGCTGCGGTTGCCGAGCAGGTCGACGGCGTTGACCCCCACCGTGTAGAGGCCGCCGATCGTGAGCCCGCTGAACGTGCGGGTCCGGCCGATCTGATCCGCGCCCTGTTTCGTGCCGTTGAGATAGACGCCGTATCCAGTGATGCTGGTCTCGTCGGCGGGCTCGTCCCACGCCACGGTGATCGTGCCCGGGCCGAGCGCGGTCACCCGCGGCACCGGCGTCTGCGGCGGCGTCGTATCGTCGATCGGCGTGATCGTCAGCGGGCCGGACTTCTCGCTGCGGTTGCCCTTGTAGTCGACCGCGTCCACCTCGAACACGTACGGAACGCCCGAGGTGAGCCCGGTGAACGTCTTGGTCCGGCCGCTCTGATCCGAGCCTTCCTTGACCCCGTTCCTGTACACCCCGTAGCCGCTGACACCCGAGCCCGCGTCGGTCGCGGCGTCCCACGTGATCGACACCGAGGTCGGAGTCATCCCCGTGAGCCGGACGCTGCCCGGCACCGTGGGCGGCTCCTCGTCGAGCTCCGGACCCCAGACCCCACAGGCCCAGGCGTAGTTCGGCGTCGCCGAGGGCAACCCGGTGACGAGCTTTTGCGACCAGCTCAGCGACCCGGAGACGAAGTCCTGCGTCGCCGCCGAGCTCCACACCCGCTTGATCGCGCCGTCATTCCAGTCGCGGAACGCAAAACCGCGGTGCGTATACCCCGACGGCCAGGAAACGTTGCTGGTGTCGTTGCCCGTCACGTACACCGACACGCCGGCGATGCTGGTGCAGCCGTCCGGCAGATCGCTCGCCCCAAAGTACGCAGACCCCGACGTCAGGCCCGAATCCGAACCGTAGAAGACGTCCGCGTTCGACAACTCCCACATCCAGATCGTGATGCGGTCAGTGCTGTCGGACACCGACACGGTGACAGACGAGTCGCTGCCGTACGAGATCTTGGAATACATGCGGATGCCCATCGTGTGGGACGTCCACTCGTGCATGTCGTAGCCGCCGCTGACCCCCGTCACGCCGGCATAGCTGTTGACCAGCAAAACGATCCTGTTGCCGTACCCCACCGAGCCGAACGACAGCGTGTGGCTCGTGCTCGGTGATTGCGTGGTGTAGACGACAGGTTGGCTCCGTACCAGCGTCAATGCGCCGCCCCCCGATGGCTGTTGATGCTGTGGCAGGGCGGAGCATGACGATTTGCCGCGCTTGCGTCCCCGGGTCGTCAGGCCCAGGCGTCGTACGCCTCCAAGATCAGCCGCGGCGTCCCCGGCTGACCGGCGACCGGCTGACCGGACAGGGTGATGGTGTTCGGGCCAGGGATGAGCGTCCACCAGGCGGGCCGGTGCGCCAGCGCAGAGCGGCCCGGCCGCGGCACCGGCCAGACCTCCGGCGGGACATGCGCCCACACCTGCCGGGCGCCGAGGTCGACCAGGTACGAGTACGCGGGGTCAGCCGGCACGAAGCTGCCCGGCTTCGCTCGCATCAGCGTTCCGGATTCCGCATGTTCGATCGTCCAGTCCCGGATCGGCCCGAACAGCCGCAGGCGGGCCGGAATCTTCCGGTAGGTGCCCTCCAATGTGACCGTCATCGAGGCCTCGCCCGGCAGCGACGACACCACCGCGGCCGCCCTGGTCGCGACGGTTGCGTACCTGCGTGGGTCGGCGGCCTTCAACGGAATCCGCCAGGCGAACACCAGCGAGCCCTGGTCACTCGTCTCGATATTGCCGTCCAGCCGTACCCGGGCTTGCCGTGTCATCCGGGCGTCCTCCACCCGCAGCATCGCCTGCTGCCGCGGGAAGATCACCGACGCGATCCGCTGCTTGGCTGCCAGCATCGCCGACCGCGTGGGGGCGATCGCCACCCCGCCGAGCGCGATCGGCCGCGGACCGTACCGGCCGGCGCCGTCCCACACCCCGTCGACGCCGCCCCGATCAGCCGAGACAGGGGAGACCGGCGGCGAGGACGACCAGCCCTCCGCCGTGGCCACCACCCAATCGACCCCCCAAGAGTCCCTGACGTTGCCGGCCCAACCGGCGAGCCGGTACACCGGCGTGGCGATCGGCGAGTACGGCAACGCCGTGGTGGTGATGAGCTGGGTGTTGTCCAGGCTGCGCTGCCCGATGGTGTCCACCGCCGTGACTCGCACCCCGTACGTGCGGCCGGCGGTCAGCCCGGTGATCAGGTGCTGCCGCTCGCGCACTCCGTCCACCGTGTAGTCGGTGCCCGGGGTGGAGTGCACGACCTGCCCGTCCACCGAGATCTCGTACCCCGTCACGGCGAAGTCGTCGGTGCTCGCCTCCCACGCCACCGAGATCGAATCCTCGCCGGCTGCCGCGGTGAACGCCGGTGGGGTCGGGTCGTAGTCGTTGAGCGTGGTCACCGTCAGCTCGGTCGGGACCGTGCTGCGCTGCCCGATGTGGTCTACCGCCCACACCCGCACCACGTACGCAGTATCGTCCGGCAGCCCGGCCATGCTGTGCGACAGCACCGCGGCGTTCGTCGCAACGACCTGCCCGTTGACGGTGACGTCGTACCCGGTCACCTGCACGTCATCCACCGCGGGGTCCCAGGCCACTGCGAAGGACGTGTACGACACGGCGGTGATGCGCAGGTTCGACGGCGGCGCCGGCGGCAGGTCGGCCGGCAGCACGTGGGTGAGCTGCGCCAGCCCGGACCGGTTGCCAGAGGCGTCCACCGCGTCCACCGCCACCTGGTATGTGCCTTCCGGCTGCAGCCCAGTGAAGGCATAGGTGAGCGCGGTCTGATCGTTGCCGATCTTCGCGCCGTCGCGATAGATGCCGTATCCAGCGACGCCGATGTTGTCGCTGGCCGGATCCCACGCGATGGTCAGAGTGTACGGCGACTGCCCGGCCACCCGCAGGTTGGGCGGCACACTGGGCGGCGAGGTATCCACCTCGGCCTGCACGGTGAGATGCGCCCGCGCCGACCGCAGGCCGGCGCCGTCGACCGCGTCCACCTCGATCAGGTAGTTCTGGCCCGGTGTGAGCCCGTTGAACGTCCACCCCAGGCCCGGGTGCGTGGCCGCGGCCTGGGCGCCGTCCAAGTACACGCCGTACCCGGCCACCCCAGTCACGGCGTCGGTGCTGGGGTCCCATGCCACCGAGATCTGCGTCCCGGCGACCGCGGTGACTCTGAGATTCGGCGGGACGGTGGGCGGCTCGCTGTCAGTGGACACCTGCAGCGACGCGCGGGCCGATCGGCTGCCGGTGCCGTCGACCGCGTCCACCTCGACCAGATACGTCCGGCCGGCTGTCAGGTTCGGGAACGTCCGGGTCAGCGCCCCGGCCGCCGGCGGCGCGGCCGTTTGCTGCACGACCGCGCTGCTGACCGCCGACCGGTTGCCGACCGCATCGACCGCGTCCACGGTGATGCTGTACGACGTGGAGGCGGCCAGCCCGGTGATGTTGGCGAAGGTGCCCGTTACGTCGCCGCCTCGCTTGACGCCGCCGACATAGATGCCGTAACCGGTCACCGCGTTGTCGTCGGTGCTGGGCTGCCACGCGACGCTGATCTCGGTGTGCGAGTACGAGGTCACCCGCAGCCCGGCCGGCACGGTGGGCGCCCCCGTATCGACCACGAACACCACGTCGTCGATCCACACGGCGTTCGACCCACCCGGCTGGCTGCCGTCGCGCGTGTACCGGAAGGTGACCTGCGTGGCGTTCCCCAGGGCGTAGGTGCCCGGCATGTGCCAGTCCACCTCGCCCGCCTTCTTATATGTCTCCGTCGACCCGATCAGGAAGATGAACGGGTCGTAGGGGTTGGCGTCGCTGCCCTCGGTGGAGACCTTGACCCGGAACGAGATCGTTTTCGCGCCGGCGGGCACGGTCATGACGCAGCTGGTTGTGCCGTTGTCGCTGATCGTCGCACTCTTCAGGCTCCAGGAGCCGGAGAACTTCTGGTCGGTGGCCCGCGCCCAGTTCCCGGTACGCGGCACCACCGCGGTGGCGCTCTCGAACCCCTCTACGATCGTCGGCATCGCCGTCCCCCGTTCAGATCCATGCATCCGTCGTTTCGATCACCAGGCGCGGCCCTCGGTCCTCCTGGCCGGCCACCAGCGACCCGCTGAGCCGGATCGTGTTCGGGCCCCGCTGCAGCGCGGCCCGGGCAGGGAACACCCCGAGCAGGCCGCGCCCGGGCCGCGGCTCCGGCCAGATCTCGGGCGGAACCACCGACCACACCACCCGCGAGGCGAGGTCGATGGTCAGCTCGTAGCGGGCGTCCGGCAGCGTGGTACCGGGCTTGGCCCGGATCTCCAGCCCCAGCTCCTCGAGCCGGATCACCGGATCGGCGACCGGGCCAATCAGCCGCAGCCGGGCAGGGATCTGCGGGTGGTCGCCGGACAGCGTGATCGTGGTGCTGCCGACTGTCTGCGCCGGCGCAAACTCCACCTCGGCGTACACGCCGCGGACGGCATACCGCCTCGGGTCGGACGCCTTGACCACGATCGTCCAGCCGAACGCCCGCGACCCCAGATCGGTGATCTCCACCTGGTTCTCGAGCCGGATGCGCGCCTGGCGGGTCATGTGCGCCTCGGCGACCCGCAGCACGCCGGCCTCGGCCGGGCCGATCGCCTGAGTCAGACGCTCCTGCGCGGCCAGCATCTGCACCCGCGACGGCGCGAGCGCCACCCCGGACAGGGTGACGAGGCGGGCGCCGTACTTGCCCGGCCCGCTGAACCCGCCGTCGCTGGAGTCGTTGTCGGCGCCGAGGGTGATCGCCTCCGCACCGGCCGACCAGCCCTCCTCGTCCTGGACGATCCACTCGACACCGGCAGAGTCGCGGACGTTGCCGACCCACTGCCCGATCCGGTAGGTCGGGCTGGCCAGCGCTGTCCAGCTTGGCGGCGGCACGGTGACCGTGATGGTAGAAGCCGGCCCGCGGGCGGAGCCGGCATCCACCGCCCGCACCGACACCT
This sequence comes from Nonomuraea sp. NPDC051941, assembly GCF_044593615.1. NCBI lineage: Bacteria > Bacillati > Actinomycetota > Actinomycetes > Streptosporangiales > Streptosporangiaceae > Nonomuraea > Nonomuraea sp. NPDC051941. The sequence goes on along the minus strand of NZ_JBIUCF010000043.1, from coordinate 18,415 downwards.
GGTAGGTGCTGCCCGCCTCGAGGTCCTCGAGGACGTGGCCGAGCGCTGTTGTGGCTGCCACGACGGCGCCGTCCAGCAGTACCTCGTACCGGACGACGGGCAGGCCGCCCGGCTCCGATGCCCCCCACGCGAGCGTGATCTGTTCCGGGCCCGGTGTGGCTGTCAGCCCAGGCGGCTCGGACGGGTCCGCGCCGGCGAGCGTCTCCACCACAAGTAACGTCCGCGGCGATCGGTTGCCGGCCGCGTCCGCAGCATCCACCTGCACGGTGTAGGCGGTGCCGCGCGCCAGCCGGGTCACCGTCCGGGCAAGCTCGGCCTGGTCGCTGCCCTGCCGCTCCCCGTTGAGATAGAAGCCGTAACCGGCGACGCCGACGTTGTCGGTGGAGGCGTCCCACGCCATCGCGATGCTGCTGAAGGTCGCTTCGACCAGCCGCAGATTCGCCGGCACGCTGGGCGGGGTGACATCGACCTCGGCTATCACCGTGATCTGCGTCCGTGCCGACCGGTTGCCGGAGGAGTCCACCGCATCTACGGCCAGCGCGTATGTCGTCCCGGCCGTCAGCCCGGTGAAGGTGTAGTGCAGCTCCGTCAGGTCGGCGCCGATCTTGACGCCGTCGCGATACACGCCGTACCCGGCCACGGCCTCGTTGTCGGTGGAGGCATCCCATTCGACGCTGATTGCTGTGCCGGACACGGACGTGGCGCGCAGGCTGGCCGGCGCCGTGGGAGGTTCGGCGTCGGTGGTGCCGTAGCCGACGAGCGCGAGCACGCTCGAGCTGCTGCCGGCCGCGATGTTGGAGACCGTGAACACCCGGGATCCGGCGGCCGGCATCGCCCCGTGCGCGAACGCGCTGCTGCTGGAGGCGTCGTCCTTGGCGTAGTGGCGGGCCAGCCCTTGATTCCAGTTCGACACGGACGTGGCGCCGTTGGGGTCGTTGACCACGCCGAACACGCGGCCGGTGGCACCGGCCGATACGGTCACTGCCTCCGTGCTCACTGACGCCGAGGCTGAGGTCGCGCCGCGGGTGAACAGTAACTCCCGGCAATCGTCTCGCTCGTAGACCACCGCGTGCAGGCGGGTGTCGCCATGGGCGAAGCTCACATTCCGCTCGGCCCCGGTCGCGATCTTGGAGAAGATCGCCACAGAGTTGTAGCCAGTGGCGCCGAAGTCCCGAGCCCACCCCGACGGCGCATCGACCGTGTTCCACGACGACACCACGACGATCAGCCGAGCGCCGGGCGTGGGCGCGGTGAACGAGATGGTGTGCGTGCCCGTCGCACTGCCGCCGCCGTATGTGGCCGCGATCCTGTTCGCCACTCAAGCCCCCCGAGTCTCATGGCATGAACCGCGCCCTGCATGACCAGCCCAGCCCCCGGGGCAAGCGCGAAATCCCCGGCGGCCGCCCGGTCAGAGGCCGCCCACCTTCGCGCCGTCCAGATAGATCCCGTAGCCGGCGATCCCGGAACTGTCAGTGGAGGGATCCCACGCCACGGTGAGAGAAGTGCCGGCCACCGCGGTCACCCGCAAGTTGCCCGGAGTGGTCGGTACATCGCTGTCATCCGGGACAATCTCGATGGCCGCCCACGCCCACGAAGGCGTCTCGATGGCAGGAGGGGCGTCCACAGTGAACGTCTGCGCCTGGCCAGCCGCTGTCGCGGCCGCGGCCTTCCGGATCGCCAGCCCCGACCCGGCCGAACCGTACACATCCTTCATGGAGAAGGCGTCCGACGGGTCGCTGCCGCTGGTCGGCAGGACACCGGCGCCGCCGGACAGGTTGTTCTCGTATGCGGCGCAGAAGCCGAGGCTGCCGATGGTCGTGGACGTGTAGCCGGTGAAGGTCGTTGGGTCGGCGGCAGCGGAGTTGGTCCCGGAAGCCCCGACGGGGGCAGCCAACTTGGCGCCCGTCACCACCCACGCCTTGAAGCCTCCGTACCCGAACTCGGGCATGGCCAGCGAGACCTTCATCCCGGTCTTCGCCGAAGGGCACGGCGCAGTCCACAGACGCGCCCGCCCCGAGGTGTGCGTGGCGCGGGCCGTCCACGTCAGATCGCCCCCCGCGATCGTCAGTGTGCCGCTGACCGAGCCCATCCACGCGGCCACCAGCAGCGAGTTCGCCGGCGCGTTGAACGTGGCCGTCTCGACCGACGTGTTGGCCTCGTCGGCCAGCGGCGGACTCGTGGTTGCTTGTACCGGCACTGCTACCCTCCCGCCCCGTGGGTGATCACTCCTCCGGCAAGTCCGGGATGGTACGCGGGAAGCCCGCTAACAGCGCGTCGGCCGAACCCGGGCCCGTGGCCGCCGAGCATGCGGCTGATCGGCTGCTCAGAGCGCCCGTGGTCGTGCTGGCGCCGCCCCGGTCCGGGTCCACGTTGCTGCGCCTGATCTTGGGCAGCCACTCTCAGCTGCACGCCCCACATGAGACACATCTGGGGCAGATCACCGTCTCTGTTCCGCTCGGGCCCGCCGCCGTGGCCATGCGCCTGCTCGGCCACGACCAGGCCGCCCTCGAACACCTGCTGTGGGACCGGCTGCTCCACCTCGACCTGGTCCGCGCCGGCAAGCCGACCCTGGTGATCAAAAGCCCAGCCGACACGCTGATCTGGTCGCGGCTGGCCGACTGCTGGCACGACGCCCGGTTCGTGTTCCTCCTGCGCCACCCGGCCGCGATCCTGCGGTCCTGGTGCGAAGCCACCGGCCTGCCGGCCGAGCCGAGCGCCGGTCACCTTGCCAGCTACATGGCCGCGGTCGAGGAGGCCCGCCGGCACCTGCCCGGCGTCACGGTCACCTACGAGCAGCTCGTCGCCGACCCCGCCGCCCAAGTCGGCCTGCTCTGCGACCACCTGGGCGTCGCGTTCGAGCCGGGCATGCTGAACTACGGCCGCCACCCACACGGCCCCCTGGTCCGCGGCGTCGGAGACTGGCTGGACAAGATCCGTACCGGCCGACCCCAGCCTGCCCGACCGGCCCCTGCCGTCGTGCCCGCCGAGCTGGCTGGCGTCGCCGCGGCGTGGGGGTACACCGCGGCGACGCCTGGTTAGGAGATCTGCGAGCCGAGCCGCCGGGCGGCAGCATTGCCGATCGCCTTCTCGCTCTGGCCGGGCTGCGGGTAGACGTTCACCACGCTGGACCCAGCGCCATCACCGTTCTGGCGAGCCACCCGCACCGGCCGCGCGCTCGAGCGGGCCGCCCGGTACATGCCGGCCACCCCGCTCTCGTTGAGTCGTTGCACAGCACGCGGCCCGCCGAGCGCGGCCACCGCCTGCGGGGTGAGCACCCACTCGTTCTTCCCCGTCGCGTTGAGCACGCTCGACCGGCCGGGCGGCAGCACTCCGCCGCGGTCGCGGTTCAACTCCTGGTCCTTCTTGTCGAACCGGGAGATGACCTTGTCGATCAGCGTGGCCGGGATCCGGCCGAGAAGCTGCTGCATCTGCGTGCCGGTGCCGATCGCCGAGCTGATCGCGTTCTTGATCGGCGTCAGGACCTTGCGGGCGCCGGCGCCCAGCCCCTTCGCGAACAAGCTCCGGACGCTCGCCGATACGGTGGCCAGCAGCTTCTCCAGCGGCGTCTGCTCCTTCTTCCCTCCGGCAGTGCCCTTGGCCTTGCTGTTGCCGACTGTGCCGCCCTTGGCGAAGCCGAGACCACCAGCCAGGAACCGGGCGGCGCCGGCGACTCCGCCGGCCCGGGCGGCATGATTGGCGCCGTCCACCCAGCGGGTACCGAGCGCGCGAGCCAGCTCCGGTCTCAGCCACGCCTCCCCGGGGCTGACGGCGGCGAGCATCCGGTCCCGGCCGGGCGCGTACCCCGGCTGCACCCCGTACCCGGTGGCGACCACGCCGCCATTGGCGAAGCCGAGCTTCGGGAGCTGGGGGAAGTTGACCGCCTTGGCGATCGCGTTCCACACTTCGGCGATCTTGCCGTAGGCGGTGTTGACGATCCATGCCAGCGGCTTCTTCAGGGAGTCGGGAAGGGCATCCCAGATTTTCGCGATGCCGCTCTTCGCGGTCCCGAAGGCCTTCTCCATGGCCGAGGTCGCCGCCGCGACCTTGTCCTTGGCGGGCTTCAGCCCGGGGTCCACGCCGGCGGCGATGTCGGCCCAGGTCTTCTTGGTCGTGGCTGGCGCGTCCTGCTTGAGCTTGAGGAACGAGCCGCCGCCGGCCTTGATGAAGGCGTCGATCTTCTGCTGGCTGGGCTGCTTGCCGGCGTCGATGTCGCGCTGGATGTCGGCCCACATGGTTTGTATCTGTTTGGGTGAATCCTGCCGGAGTTTCAGGAATTTGCCCTGCCCGTCCTGAATGAAGCCGCCCAGCTTCAGGCTCGCGGTGTTCAAGCCGGTGGTCAGGTTGTTGTTGATCTCCGACAGCCCATCCCGGATGTGCTGTGGCGCGTCCTTGCGCAGCTTCAAGAATTGGCCGCCGCCGCGGGCGATGAAGTCGTCGATCTCTTTCTGGCTGACGGGCGTCCCGGCGGCGATCTTGGCCTGGATGTCCGCCCACATCGCCTGCACGTGGGCAGGCGCGTCCTTCTTGAGCTGCAGGAACTTGCCGCCGGTGCCGTTGGTGAAGGTGGCCAGCTTGTTGCTGGCGACCGAGGTGAACGTGTCCATCCCCAGGAGCGCCTGGTCCCAGCCGACCTTCAGGTCGGCCGGCGCGTCCTTGGCCAGCTTGAGGAACTGGGCGCCGCCGGCCTTGACGAAGGCGTTGATCTTGTCCTGCGACGGGGAGATCCCTGCATCAAGATCCTTTTTGATGCTTGCCCACATCGTTTGTAGGTTTTTGGGCGCTTCCTTGCTCAGTGACACGAACTTCCCGTTCGTGAGATCGAGCACCATGCCCAGCCGGCTCTGCAGGCCGTCGGCGCCGGCCTTGGTTCCGTTGTCCAGGCCGCGCCAGATCTGCTGCCAAAGATCGTTTATGGTGACGCCAGCCCCGCCAAAGAGGGTGCCCACCGTCTTGAGCATGTTCTCGATGGGGGCCGTCGAGAGCAGGTTGCCCTTGAGCGTTTCCCACATCCGCGGCCCGATGTAGCCGGCGATACCGCCCTGCACAGCACCGATCCCGGCGCCGATGGCGCCGCCGATCGCCGTTCCCACGCCGGGGATTACGGAGCCGACCAGCGCCCCGATGCCGGCGCCCGCGCTACCCGACTTCAGCGCCTCTGCGATGGCGCTGGTCATGCCCTTGTTGGCGTCCCCCTTGAAGGCGTCGGCTAGCGGGTCAACCAGCAGGCCGGCGATCGTACCGACGATGCCGCCCTTGGCCTTTCCGAGTAGCCCGCCGAGCTTGCTGGTCAGCCCGCTGTTTTTGAGCTCTTTGCCCCAGTCGATGTCGGCCAGCAGGTCGAGACCGATGTCGCCGATGATGCTGGAAATCGCCCCGCCAAGGCCCCTACCGCCGGTCTTCCGGTGCTTGCCGCCCTTCGTGTCCGGCACGTCGACGTCGCGCGTGCCACGGTTGCCAGGACGCCGGCCGGTAGTCGAGGTGTTCTTGCCGCCGCTTCCCACCGTCGCGCCGTTGACATACACCTTTCCGGCCTGCACCGTCATGGTGCCGGTCTTGGTCTTGCCCAGCGGCGAGTCACCGCCGCTGTCGTCGTCGCTGCCGCCCTTGCCGAACAGCTTGCTCAAGCCGGTGAGCTTGCTGATCCCCTTGGCGGCCTTGGCCATGAGCTTGAGCCCGGAAGTGAGCCCCTCGAGCTTCTTCACCAGGATGCCGATCGCGGTCGCGGCCAGCCCAAAGATCAGCAACCACTTGCCGATCTCCGCGACCACGGGGTTGTCGAGCATCTTGTCGAGCCACTGCACGACGCCGCGCAGCCAGCCGAGGAAGCCGGTGAGGTTGCCGTCGACCACGACCTTCTCCACCAGGCCGCCGATGAAGACCACGACGTCCTTCAGCAGCCCGCCGGCCGTGCGTAGGAGCGGGACCAGCTCGTCGAAGAACTTCTTGAAGCGCTCCTGGACCTCGGGGCGGTCGAGCCACTTGTTGAGGTCCTCCGCCCCCTGGGCGAGGTCCTCGAGCAGGGTGTTGCCGGACGGCAACGCGAGCCCAGCGACCTTCATGATCGCGCCGCCGACGTTGGAGACGATGCGCCACAGCTTGTCGGCCGCCTCCCAGGCGTTGCCGAAGAACTTGTCGAGGTCGCCGTTGTCGCGGACCGTCTTCGTCCACTTGTCGAACCGGTCGGCCAGGCCGGCGACCTTGTCCGCGAATTTCACGACGTACGGCATGCTGACGTCGACGATCCGGGTGATCCCCTTGAAGGCGGACAGCCCGGCCTTGCCGAAGAGCTGGATCGCGGTGTTGTTGCGGCCCATGATCCGGCTGACGTAGCCGCTGAAGGCCTTGCTGCCGAGCAGCTCGCCGAAGTCCCGGGCGAGGTCGCCGACCACGGTGCCGGTCGAGGACAGGCCCTGCTTGACCGTGTCCAGCAGCGGCATGGCCGCCTCGACGCCGTCACGCAGGCCGGGCGCCAGCGCTTCCTGCGTGGCCGTCCGGACGTCCTTCAGTTTCGGGATCACCTGGCCGTGCAGGTAGAGCACGAATGCGCGCATCGCGGGCGACAGCTCGGCGAGGGCCTTGGCCGCGGGGTCCACCCCACCGCCGCCATTGGTCTGGCCGGCGGTGGCGGCGTCGCGCTTGGCCTTGGCCAGCTCGGTCTGGGCGTCCTTGAGCCGCTCGGCCGCGAGCATCTGATCCCACAGGGCCTCGCGAAGATCGCGTGCGGCCTGGATCTGGGCTTTCTGGGCGCTCTTGACGTCGTCCTGGGCGGACGCAACCCCCTTGATCGCCTCGGCGACGGCCTTGTTCGCCTCCGCGATGGATTTTGCCCCATCGGCGGCAGCTTTCGCCTGTTCTTTGCGTTCTTGTCCTAATTCATACTCGGCATCCTTTTCGGCTTGAATGGCGTCGGCGAGGCGCTCCTTGGCCGCGGTGACCTCGTCGCTGCCCTCGATTCCTTTGGCATTCGCCTCGGCCTGTTCCTCAGCGAGGTCGCCGTTGCGCTCTTTGACCTCTTTAAGGCGCTGAAGTGCCTGTCTGTACGCTAAGTCGGCTTCGCGTTTGTCCAGGTCAGAGGCGAATGGATCTTTGGTGACCGCCTCGAGCCGCTCCTTGGCGCGCTCGATCGCGAGCTGGGCGGACTCCTCGTCGAGCGCGCCGCCGGAGATCGCGAGCGCAAGATCCTCGAGCCTCTCCTTGGCCTGCTTGCGGGCCTCGTTGAGATCTTCCTGGGCCCGCTGCGTGGCCCTCTGACTGGACGCCAGCCGGCGTTCGGCCATCTCCACCTGCCGCGCCGCGGCCTGCTGCCGCTCGGCCGCCTCGGCGGCGACCTCGGCGACCCGGGCCCGGGCCTCGGCCACACGTTCGACCGCCTCCTTGACCCGGTCCTCGGCCGCCTGGACGGCCTTGGCCGCCGCGACCACACCGTCGCGGGCATCCTGGACGCGCTCGTCGGCCAGAAGCCGGGCGTGAGCGGCATCCCTGATCGACCGCTCAGCCTGCTTGATCCGCTCGGCGGCCGCCTCCCGCGCGGCCGCCGCGCTGGCAGCCGAGGCGCCTGAGGCGGCGTCGCGCTGCGACAGCGCCTGCAGCGCAGTGCCGACCCCGGACATGCCGACCATCAGGCCGGCCAGGCCCTGCACCGCGGCGCCGGCGATGCCGGGCAGCAGCCCGAGCACGCCGACCGCCTGCGTGGCCGACGCCGCCAACGCCAGCAGCCCGGACCCGGCCACACCGGCGGCCACGCCGAGAGCCGTGTACTTGGCCGCCGCCAGCGTCGCCGTGGTGATGAGCTGGCGGAGCTTGGCCTCCGCAGGCTTGAGCACGGCATCGTCGATCTTGACGCCGAGCTTGATCAGCCAGCCCGACCCGCCCCCGCCCCCGCCCCCGCCCCCGCTCCCGCCCGAGCCGCCGCCCCGGGTGAACCGGCGCACCGAGTTCGCCGCCGGCGTGGTGTCGGCATCAACCTTCACCTTCGCCGACGACCGCGCGGCCGCCGCCTGCACCTCCCGGTGCAGGCGGCCGGCATCGACCTCCGGCGTTACCTCGACGGTCGCGCCGGCCGACGCCGCCGCAGCCGCGGCCGCCACATCCCGGCGCAGCCGACTGCCGTCGACCCGGGCCCGGATGGTCGTCGTCCGCTCGGCCGCCTCCGCGGCCGCCCGCGCCTCGGCCACCAGCCGACGCGCGTCGATCTCCGCCCTGATCCGCGCCTCGACGTTGCGGACCCGCCGCTCCACCTGGCGCTGCAGCCGCTGCTCGAACCCCCGCGGTATCTCGGCAACGACCTCGAGCTCAATACGCCCGCCCTCGACATCTGCCTCGTCGGCCATGCGCGACTCACCCCCGGCGGGGGAGGGTCGCGCAAAGAGGGGCTTACGTCATATCGCGACCTCCGCGAGCAAAAAAGGGGGGCTGCCGGCGCGTACGCGCCAGCAGCCCCCTGGGCTACTTGATCGTGCGGGACGTGGCCATCATGACGGAGAACGCCCGGTCGATGCCCCTCTGCCCCCCACCCGTCACCCAGCGAGGCCGCGGGACCTTGACCGGCTTGGCGAAGCGGAACTTCTCCGTCCCGATCACACTCGTTGTCTCGATGAGCTGGGCCAGCAGCTCCTCCGCCTTACCCCACGGCTCGGCCCGCTGCTCGGCCGTGGTGTTCAGGAGCCCGTCGTCGTCGAGTCGCTCGGCGAGGGCAAGGAATCGGCGAAGCCCGATGAAAGCGGGGTCTCCTGGCCGGTCCCAGACTCCGTAGAGGTCGAGTCCGGGGTAGTGGTGGGACCAGTCGGCGTCGAGGTCGTCCCATCGTCCGAGGAGGTCTCGGACGCGCTCGATTCCCCCAGGCTCCACCCGTACTTCCCGAACAGGCCCTTCACCAGCTCCGCCACGTCCTCCCGCGACGGACGCTCGCCCACGAACGCGTCGTACCCGCCCTGGCCCAGCAACCGGCGCAGAATCTCCTTGCCCGCCTCCAGCAGCTCGGCCGGCAGCTTCGGGTTGAGCACGATCAGGTCGATCGCCATGTCGAGCAGAGCCGCCGTGGACTGGTCGGCGTTCTCACCCCGGATCACGTCCACCACATTCCTGAACAGGAGCGCGATGTCCACGTTCACGTCCTGGACGAGCGGGCCCAGCACGTCCAGCGGCATCTCCACAGGCAGGACGGCGATCACCTCGCCGCCGATCGTCACCGGCTCCGGCTTGATGCCCTTGCGCTCCGCGCGTGCCCTGCGTGCCGCGTCGAGATCCATCCCCGTGTCCCCCCACTGGTAAGGCGCTGATGCGCGAGGGAAGGTAGCGAGGCGCCCGGCTTACGTCCCCGGGGACGCGAGAGGGGCGGGAGCTCGACGCAGCTCCCGCCCCTCTCGGTGCGATGCGCGCCGGCCCACAGCCGCCCGGCCCGCACGCATGTTCTAATCCTACGGCGTGGGGTTCGGGTCGAACGCCCCCCAACTTCCGCTGATCATGTCGTAATAGGCCGCCCCGATGTCGCCGCCCAAGATCGACAGACGCAGCGGCAGCGTGCTGGCCGCGGTCCGCTCGAACGACTGCTCCACGCCTTCCGCCTGCTCGCAACGGGGGATCATCCTCCGCAGCCGCTTCGTGCCGTCGCCCAGCTCCAGGCATGCCGCGACCTCGACCCTGCTACCGATCGCCGGCGGCGTGAACTTGTAGTAGGCCGGGGGAGCAGGGTCGCCGGTCGGCGTCACCTTGATGATCTCCCCACCGCCGTAGACCGCCCTGAACGAATGCAGGCTCCACTCGAGCAAATCGACTTCCAGCGTGGCGGCGTCTTCGGTCTGCCACCGGCGAACCGGATAGTTGCTCTGGGCGGCCCTGGCCTCCTCGAACTGCGGATCCGTCGCCCAATTGAGCGAATCGGGCGTAAAAAGGCCGATGTCGTACCATCCGGTCGGCATTGCGATAGTCGGCCCATCAGGGGCAACAGTGCCCACCGGCGCCAACCACAACCTCTGTACCTGGGGCACAAAGACGTTCTCGGATCCCATGCGCGGGTCCCCTCCACCACACGTCGGCCCGCCCCCGTCACGGGGCCGAGCGGTTGGGTTGGGGACCCTCGAGCGCGCAGAGTAGGGGGCCGGTCGGCTTACGTCCTGGCGGGACGTAAGCCACGGATTGCGCTACAGACCCGGGGCATGAGCGCCACGACTCGCACCGCCCACGCCGCGGCGACCGGCCCGCGCTGGCGATGCCGCATCACGCCGTGCCCGACGCGCGGGGTCTGGACCGACGCCCCGACCGCGCAGGCGGCCGCGGCCGCATGGCGCCGCCACTACACCACCACCCACTGGGCACGACCCGAGGGGGCGCGATGATCGGCGGCTCGGTGCCCACGCTGTACGTGATCGGCGTCAACGTCGCGTTGATCGTGGTGCTGGCGATGCTGTGCGACGCCCGCCGAAACGTCCGCAACCTGCGCCGCGAGACCAAGCGCCTGCAGGCCCGGCTGGAGACCTACCACCGGATCCTCGCGCCGTTGCCGGACGCGGTCCGCGCCGACCAGGCCCTGCGCATCCCGCCGGCGGACATGGCCGTGCTCGCCCTCCTGATCGAGCAGGCCGGCCCCGACGGGGACGAGCTGGCGGCGCTCGAGCGCATGTTCCACCAGAAGTCGGAACATGACCATGGACTTGAGCAATAAATAAGCTGTAATATCAGGATCAAGTTAAGGGGATGCGGCCCCTTTAAAGTTGACCAGGAGAAACAGTGACCTACGCCCCGTACGCCGGATACTTCAACGACCTCCCCAAGGAGTTCGGCTTCACCGGCCCGACCATCAGCGACGACGACTACGAGGTGCACGTCTACACCCGCGACACCATCCACGTCGCGATCAACGTCACCACCGGCAAGACCACCATCGCCGAGGTCGACGAGAGCGACGAGCCCGCCGCCTGGGCCACCGAGTGGAACGTCTGCTACCCCGCACTGACCAACGGGGCCCGCGCCCTCTGGCCGGTCCGCCTCCCGATCGCCACCACGCCCCCGGACGTGACCTACGGCGTCATCGCGGCCGCCCTCGCTCACATCGACGAGAAGAAGCGCGCCACGACCATGCTCGCCCTCGTCCGCGACAACGCCTGAGGGGCCCGCCGTGATCGACATGACCCGCGCCGCCTGCCGCGCCGCCGACCCCGAGCTGTTCTTCCCCGTCATCTACGACGGCCCCTGCCTGCCCCAGGTCCGCGAGGCCAAGGCCGTCTGCAGCGGCTGCCCCATCCGGGACGCCTGCCTGCACGACACGCTGCGCAACCGCCCCGCAGACGACGGCATCTGGGGCGGCACCACCCCCGACGAGCGCCTCGTCCTGCTCCGACTGGGGTTGCCCGCCTGATGACGCCCACCCTCACCGCCCCGGCTCCGGCCGGGGCGGCACCTTCCCCTGCCCGCGCCCTGCCCCTGCTCACCGTCCCCGCCAGCGCCATCCCCACCAGCCCGGCCGCGGACGTCCGCCGCCCCGTCCTCTTCACCGGCGCCCCGGAAGCCTGCTGGCTCGGCCGCTACCGCTTCCCCATGCTCGTCAGCCGGAACCGGCTGGTACGGCTCAAGCGGAAGTTCCCCCTCGCGATCACGCCCTGGATCCTCGATTCCGGTGGTTTCACCCACCTACGCATGAACGGCCGCTGGATCGTCAGCGCCGAGCAGTACGCCGACGAAGTCCTGAAGTGGCAGGAGACGATCGGCGGGCTCGTCGCCGCGGCGCCGCAGGACTGGATGTGCGAACCGGACGTCCTACGCCTGACCGGCAAGACCATCCGCGAGCACCAGGAGCTGACCGTCGCCAACTTCCTGCGGCTGCGCGAGCTGGCGCCGACCATCCCGTGGATGCCGGTCCTGCAGGGCTGGACGCTCGGCTCCTACAGCACCCACCTGGAGATGTACGCCAAGGCCGGCGTCGATCTCCACCTCGAGCGCCGTGTCGGCGTCGGCTCGATCTGCCGCCGCCAAAACAGCGTCACCATCGCGGTGCTGCTCGACATCCTCGCCCAGGCGGGCCTGAGGAACCTGCACGGGTTCGGCGTGAAGATCCGCGGCCTCGAGCTGTCCGGCGACCGCCTGTTCTCCGTCGATTCCGCCGCCTGGTCCTACCACGCCAGCCGCGAGAACATCCGCCTGCCCGAGTGCGACCACGCCGCCGCCGACTGCCGGGCCTGCCCCCGCTACGCGGAGCACTGGCACACCGACCTCATCGAGCGCGCCCTCGTGACGTGGCCCGAGGAGCACCACCCCGCCCACCTCAACTAAGGAGTGCCATGTCCGCCACCCCCATCCCCGACGAGCAGGTCGTCCAGGTCCTCATGCCCGCCGGGCTCCTCGCACGCCTCGAGCTGTGGCTGGCCACCACCGGCATGCGGCTCCACCGGGCGCCCATCAACGATGAGACGCCCACCTTCATGGTCGGCGCCGACCTGCCCGAGTCCGGCAGCGAACCGGGCCGGCCGCGGCCGCTGCCCGAGATCCTCGACGCCTACGAGGCGGCAGTGGCCTACCTCGCCGAGGCCAAGCACGACCGAACCCGATAACCCCACAGCGCGATGCCCCGGCCGGACCCTTCACGGACTGGCCGGGGCATCACGCTGTGCGCCACCCACCGAACGCGCCGTGCGACCATGTGTAGGTGGATCTGGCACGCGCACCCATCAACCCGCCCGAGGGCATCACCGACGTGTCCGAATGGTCGCTGGCGTGCGCGACACGGAACCACCAGGCGTGCAAGGGCGTCCGGATCAACCCCGACCTCAACGCCGCCCCCAAGGACACCAGCCTGCCCTGCAAGTGCACGGTCTGCGCCGGCGACGACCGCCACCGGGTCAAGCGCCGCGGCCGGCCGCCGAAGAACGCCCCGAAGAAGTAAGCGCGCGTTCCTGATACCCGTGCGGGCGTGAATACGCCCATCTACGACGAGCTGGCAGCAACGTACGCCCACCAGCCCACGTCGGCCCCAACCGCCCACCCGACCCCGACACCCGCGACCGCGCCCACCGCGGCCACGCCGCGCGGATGGTTCATCCCCGTCCTGCTCCCCGACCTCCTGCCGGCGGCCGACGCCGGCGCAGCCGCCGCAGCGGTGACGGCATGACCGCGCCCACCCTCGCGGCCGCGCCCGCGGCCATCGAGCCGTACTGGACCGGCCCGGACGCCACCCTCTACCAGGGCGACACCCTCGCCATCCTGCCCACACTCGCGCCCGGCAGCCTGGACGCGGTCATCGCCGACCCGCCCTACAGCAGCGGCGGCGTCTCCACCGCGGAACGAAAGAAGTCCACCCGGGTCAAGTACGTCTCCGGCTCGGCCGGTGACATCAAGCACGAGAACCCCGACTTCCCGGGCGACATGCGCGACCAGCGCTCCTGGACGTACTGGTCCACGCTGTGGATGTCGCAGGCCCTGCAGGCGACCAAGCCCGGCGGCTCCATCCTGGTCTTCACCGACTGGCGGCAACTCCCGTCCACGAGCGACGCGATCCAGGCCGCCGGCTGGACCTGGCGCGGAGTCGTCGCGTGGGTTAAGCCCCGCGGCCGCTCCCGTCCCATCCGGGGCGGATTCTGGAATCAAGCCGAGTACGTCGTCTGGGGAGTCAACGGGAGCCTCCAGAAGGAGTACGAGGTGTACCTGCCGGGCGTGATCGAGGCCCGCGCCCCGATCGGCGCGCAGCGCGTCCACCAGACCGAGAAGCCAGTCGATCCGCTTCTCACCACGCTGGCCAGGGTCGCGCCGCCGGGGGGCGTCGTGCTCGACCCGTTCACCGGCAGCGGCTCCACCGGCGTCGCCTGCCAGCGCGAGGGCCGCCAGTTCGTCGGCATCGAGCTCACGCCGCACTACGCCAAGGTGGCCGCCGACCGGCTCGCCGCCGGCCCGCTCGCCCTCGCCGACGAGGGAGAGGGGAGCCAGCCGTGACGCCGACGCCGTACTACACCGACGAGCTGGTCACCCTCTACCAGGGCGACGCGCTCGACATCCTGCCAACCATCGAGGCCAGCGCCGTCCGGCATGTCGTCACCGACCCGCCGTTCTTCATCGCCAACAAGAGCTGGGGCCGCCGCCCGGCGGGCTGGGCCGACACGATCAACGCCAGCCGGTGGTTCACCGAGTGGTACCGCGAGGTCGCCCGCATCCTGCCCGACGACGGCTCGTTCTGGACATGCTGCAACTGGCGGACGCTGCCGCTGCTCATGAAGGCCGCGGCCGACGCGCAGCTCGACATGACCAGCGTCGCCGTCTGGCACAAGGACGCCATCCGCACCGGCAGCCCGCGGGGCCTGCGCTCCGATCACGAGCTGATCGCCATCATGGCCGGCCCCGACTTCCGGATCGCCGACCGGTCGGCTGGCGACGTGTGGACCATCAAGACCTCCACCCGCAAGCCCCACGGCCACCCGGCCGAGAAGCCCGTCGCCCTTCCGGCGCGGATTCTCGACCTCATCCAGCCGGACCCGGCCGACGTGTTCCTCGACCCGTTCGCCGGCAGCGGCACCACCCTCGAGGCGTGCAAGCTCCGCGGCCAGAAGGCCATCGCGATCGAGGCCGAAGAGGCGTGGTGCGAAACCGTCGCAACCCGATTGCAGCAGGTCACACCACAAGTGCAGGGCTGAAAGACGTAAGCGGGCGGATGTGCCACACTCCGCCCGCTCACGTGATCTTCCCCTAGCACTAGGACCGACCGACCTTGTTCACAGCGACCCTCGCGCACACGTTCGACGCCGCCCACCGCCTCCCGCACCTGCCCGGCAAGTGCACCAATTTGCACGGCCATACCTGGCGCGTCTCGTTCACCGTCGGCGCCCGCTTCCTCAGCGATGACGCCACCCTGGTGGAGTTCGGCGCATTCAAGCGGCTCATGCGCGACTGGATCGACGACCGTATCGACCACGCGGCCATGCTCGGCGCCGGCGACCCGCTCGTGGCCGCCCTGCGCGACCAGGGCTGCCGCGTCTTCACCTTCGGCGTCGACTACCCCACATTCGCCTGGCCGACCGTGGAGGCCGTCGCGTCCATGCTCGCCCACCAGGCCGACGATTGGCTCGAGCAGATCGACCGGCCGGCCGACGCCATGCTCCTGCAGGTGGACGTGTCGGAGACCCCGAACAACACCGCCTCCTGGATGATCAACCCCACCTCCGGCCCCCTCGGGGTCACCGCATGACCGGCCTCATCCCGTCCCCGCCCGGCTGGCGCGTCGAGTACGCCGACGCCGACCTGTCACCGCTGCCAGTCGTCGCGTGGGCCGCGCTCACGCTCGGCCTGCCGCACCGGCTCTCCGCGCTGGTCGCCGTGCCCGGCTGCCCGTATCTCGTGCCGGCGACCGAAGCGGGCACGTTCGTCCGCTTCCTGGCGCCCGGCCAAACCACCCCGGCCGAGGACCAGGCCGAAGCCGACCAGCTCAACGCCAACCTCGCCGAGATGGCCGAAACGGGGCTCTTGTGACCAACCCCAGCCGGGCCGCCGCCCGCACCGCCGCGCGCACGCTCATCGAGCCCACCGCCCAGCTCCTGCAAGGCATCGGCATCCCCTGCGACGGAGACGGCACCGCCGACACCCCGCGCCGCCTGCTCAACGCGCTCATGGAGCTCACCGCTGGCGCCCGCAAGGACCCGGCCCGGCACCTCGCCCGCGTCTTCCCACCCGAGGACGGCGACAACCTCGAGCCCGCGTTGGTCGCCGTCCCAGGCATCTCGATCGCCGGCATCTGCGAACACCACGCCCTGCCGTACTTCGGCACCGCGCTGGTCGCCTACGTGCCCGCGCTCGGCTCCCCGGTCGTCGGCCTGTCCAAGCTAGCCAGGCTCGCGCAGGAGTACGCCGCCCGGCCCACCGTGCAAGAGCGCGTCGGCCAACAGATCGTCGACGCCATCACCACCCACCTGCGCGCGCTCGGCGCGGCCGCGCTCATCCGGGCCACCCACACCTGCCTGACCTTGCGCGGGGCCTGCGCCCGCACCGCCAGCATGACGACCATGCATGTCACCGGCCAGCTCCGCAAAGACCCCGTCCTGCACGCCGAACTCCTCGCCACCTGGAGCACCTCATGAGCGACACCGCCGGCAACGAGCATGTCCACCAGCCGCAGCTGATCGGCCACATCCTCGACCAGCTCGAGGTGCAGGGCTGCATCCATCAGGGCGACTTCATCGTGGACGCCGTCGTCATCGCCAAAATCAACACCGAGGACGGGCAAACGCAGGTCGGCATCTTCCGCAGCAAGACGCTGCAGCCCTACGACGAGTTCGCCATGATCGGCACCGCCGCCCGACACCTCAACTGCGGGGGCCACGCATGACCGATGAGCCGCCCAAGACGGGCCGCCCCACCAAGCTCACCCAAGAGCTGCAGGAGGCCCTCTGCGAATACGTCCGCAAGGGCAACTACCTAACCGTCGCCTGCGACCTGATCGGCGTCCACGAGTCCACCGTCTACCGATGGCTTGAGCGCGGCGAGGCCCTCGCCGTCGAGGACGCCGACGCAGCGGCCAGCGACCTCGACCCCGACGACGCCCGCTTCCTCGACTTCTACCAGGCATTCACACGAGCCCGCGCGCAGGCCGAGGCGATGTTCGTCGAGGTCGTGGTCCAGGTCGCCACCGGCGGCGTGTCCATCAAGGAAGTCATCCGGCAACCGGACGGATCGATAGAGGAGCGCCAGTACACCCCGCCCGACGCCAAGCCGGCGTTCGAGTGGCTCGCCCGCACCCGCCACGAGCGGTGGGGGCAACGCAAGGCGCTCGAGGTGTCCGGCCCGAACGGCGCGCCCGTGCAGCTCTCTCACCAAGCCGACGTCGCCGACAGGCTGGCGGCCCGCGTCGCCGAGGTCCGTGCCAAACGCGTCCAAGAGGAGGAAGGTGCCGACGGTGGGTGAGATGCGCGGCGGCCGGCGGGCCGACCATCCATGGCTCGTCCCGGCCGGCGACATCCCGAACGCGGGGCCGACCGCCGGCGAATCGGAGGACCTCGAGCAGCGCGTGCGCGAGGACATCGCTGCGGAGATCGCCGCCGAGCGCATCGACTGCCCAGACCACCCGGACCCGCGGCTGCCCCGTCGCGGCTGCCCGCGATGCGCCCACAACGGCATGGTCGAGCGGTTCGTGCGGGTTGCGCTAGGCGGGGCCAGCGTGCCGTGGACGCCGAAGGAGGCCACCGGGCCCGCGCCGCTGCCGGTCGAGCAGGTCTGGCGGGTGATCCTGGGCAAGCGCTCATGACCGAGCCCGGGCCAGACCCGGAGGAGGGCATGATCGGGCTCGGCGAGCTGCGGGAGGAGTGGTGCCCGGTCTGCCGGCAGAACACCGCGTCGGCCGCCGACATCCACCTGTTCGACGCCGAAGGCGGCCACCGCGTCGGCATGCTCGTCATGTGCGGCGAGTGCGGCTGGTCGCCGTTCACCACGCCGGGCACGAGCTGGCCGCCCGGTCTGTGACACGCGGAAGGGCCGCCCGCCGCGTACCCCAGGAGTTGGTACGGACGGCGGGCGGCCCTGGTCTGCTGGATTGCGGCCAGCAGTCGGCTCGGCCGGCGCGGGCGCCGGCATCAGGCGGGCTGGATCTCCAGGAACACGGTCTCGCCGTTGCTCAGCTCGAGGCCGATGACCGGCTTGCCGGTCTCGATGACGCTGGCGGAGAACACCTCGTCCATCTCATCAATCAGCAGCTTGAGCAGCTTGTCCCGGAAGTCGTTCAGGTACTCGTCCATCGGTCTTCTCTCTTTCTCTCTGCTGTGGGTAGGGGGCTGATGGGTGCGAAGGGTCAGCAGCCAGCGCAGCCCGGCTTCTGGCAGCGGACCGCGCGGTACAGGTCGTCGGAGAGCTGGGCGAGCGTGAGGCACGGCTGGTCGCCGTTCGGCAGGGGCCGGCACACGATGTAGACGACGCCGGGCCCCCACACGTCCACCGAGGCGGGATGGACCATGTCGTCGCGGACTTCCTCGACGAAAGCGTTGCAACCGTCACAGGTGATCGGCTTGCCGCTAGGGGTGAGGGCGATCATGCGGCGCTTCCGGATTCGAGGCGGCCGGTGTCGGCGCCGTCCTCGTCGTCGTCCTCCACCGCGTCCGAGTCGTCGCCGTCCTCGTCGCTCTCGGCGCCGGTCGGGGTGAACGGCTCGGGGTCGAAGTCCTCGCCGAACGCGACGCCGAGGCGGTTGAAGTGGCCGGCGCGCTCCGCCTCGCGCAGCATCTTGTACAGCTCCGCGATCGCTTCCTGCTCGGTCATCTTTGCGCCGTCGTAGTACAGGCTGACCGGCAGGTTCGTGGTGACGCCTCGTTCGCTCATCGGTGTTCAGGTCTTTCGCGCGTCGTGGTGGTCGGGTTGCAGGAGGGGGGGGGGGGGGGGGGGGGGGGGGGGGGGGGGGGGGGGGGGGGGGGGGGGGGGGGGGGGGGGGGGGGGGGGGGGGGGGGGGGGGGGGGGGGGG
>NZ_JBIUCF010000042.1:0-131047 GCF_044593615.1 Nonomuraea sp. NPDC051941 | reverse complement strand
ATCTCCGAGGTGGACAGCGTCCCGGCGAACAGGAAGATGGCCACGAACGACAGGCCCATGGCGATCTCGTACGAGACCACCTGCGCCGCCGACCGAAGACCGCCCAGCAGCGCGTACGGCGAACGCGACGACCATCCGGCCAGCACCACGCCGTAGACCGACACCGCGCCCATGGCGAGCATGAACAGCACGGCCACCGGCAGGTCCACCATCTGCAGCGGCGTCTGCACGCCGAACAGGTTGACCATCGGCGCGAACGGCACGATCGAGAAGGCCAGGAACGCCGGGACCACCATGATGACCGGGGCCAGCAGGTAGAGCACCTTGTCCACGGTCCGCGGGAAGAGGTCCTCCTTCAGGCCCATCTTCAGGCCGTCGGCCACCGACTGCAGGAGGCCGAACTTTCCGGCCCGGTTGGGGCCGTACCTGTTCTGCATCCTGGAGATCAGCTTGCGCTCGAACCAGACGCCGAACAGGATGCCCAGCATCAGGAAGGCGAACAGCATCACGGCCTTGATGATGGTGATCCACAGCGGGTCCTTGCCGAAGTCGGCGAGGGTGGGATCGGCCGCGAGAACGTGGGTCATGAGGCGCTCCCGATGGTGACGATGTCGCCGGCCACCGCGTGCAGGTCACGGGTGACCGAGCAGCCGCCGGAGTTCGCAGGCACCCAGACGACCCGGTCCGGCAGGTCGGCGACGCGCACGGGCAGGGTGACGCTGTCGCCGACGACGAGCTTGTCGCCGTCCGCGACCCCGAGCTCGGCTGCCGTGCTCTCGGAGACCAGCGCCTCGGCGGCGCGGGCGGTGCCCGCCAGGTACGGCTCGCCGTCCTGCAGCCTGCCCTCGTCGAGCAGCAGGTGCCAGGTCGCCAGCAGCGCCTCGCCGGCCGCCGGGGCGACCTGGGCGCGGGTGGCGGTGTGCGGGGCGGTGACGCGGCTGCCGCGCCAGGCGCCCAGGCCGGACAGCTCCCGCCTGGCGGCCTTGGCGTCCGGCAGGCCCAGGTGGACGTCCATCCGGTCGGCCAGGTTGCCGATCACGGCCAGGTCGCTCTGCAGGCCGGGCACCTTCAGCGGCGCCTCGAACGAGCGGCCCCTGCCCTCCCAGTTGACGAACGTGCCGCCCTTCTCCTGAACCGCGGCGACGGGCAGGACCACGTCGGCGCGGTCGGTGACGGCGCTGGCGCGGATCTCCAGGCTGACGATGAACGGCGTGTGCTCGAGCGCGTCGAGCGCCGCCGCCGGGTCGGCCAGGTCGTAGGGGTCGACGCCGGCCACGACCAGCGCGTCCAGCTCACCGGCGCGGGCGGCCTCCAGGATGCCGGTCGTGTCGCGGCCGGGGGTGGCGGGCAGCGAGGCCACGTTCCACGCCCTGGCGACCTCGGCCCTGGCGGTCTCGTCGTCGACCGGACGGCCGATCGGCAGCAGGTTGGGCAGCGCGCCGGCCTCGACCGCGCCACGCTCGCCCGCCCTGCGCGGCACCCAGGCGAGCCTGGCGCCGGAGGCGTTGGCGAGCCGCACCACGGCGGACAGGGCGCCGGGCACGGTGGCCAGGCGCTCGCCGGCGAACACGATCGTGCCCTCGGCCAGCGTGCCGACCAGGTCGCCGATCGCGTCGGCCTCGGTGCCGGGCGCGGTGCGGATGAGCGTGCCGCCCATCTTGACCAGGCCGGGCGAGGCGAACGGGGCGATCGAGGTGACCTTGAGGCCCTTCTTCTGCCACGCCTTGCGCAGGCGCAGGAAGACGATCGGCGACTCCTCCTCGGGCTCGAACCCGACGAGCAGCACGTGGGGGGCCTTCTCGAGGTCGGTGTAGCTGACCTCGATGCCCTTGCCGGCCACCGCGTGGGCCAGGAACTGCGCCTCCTCGGCGGAGTGCGGCCGGGCGCGGAAGTCGATGTCGTTGCCGCCCAGGGCCAGGCGGGCGAACTTGGCGTACGCGTACGAGTCCTCGACCGTGACCCGGCCGCCGACCAGCACGCCGGCCTTGCCGCGGGCCTTGGCCAGGCCCTCGGCGGCCACCGCCAGCGCCTCCGGCCACGAGGCGGGCACGAGCACGCCCTCCTCGTTGCGGACCAGCGGCGTCTTCAGCCGGTCGGGCTGCTGGGCGTAGGTGAAGGCCCAGCGGCCCTTGTCGCAGTTCCACTCCTCGTTGACCTGCGGGTCGTTGCCCGCCAGGCGGCGGGTGACCCGGCCGCGCCGGTGGTCGGTGCGCTGGGCGCAGCCGGCGGCGCAGTGCTCGCACGCGCTCGACGTGGAGACCAGGTCGAACGGGCGGGCCCGGAACCGGTAGGCGGCGCCGGTCAGCGCGCCGACCGGGCAGATCTGCACCGTGTTGCCGGAGAAGTAGGAGTTGAACGGCTTGCCCTCGGCGGTGCGCACCTGCTCCTTGGCCCCGCGCTCGAAGAACTCGATGAGCGGGTCACCGGCGATCTGGTCGGAGAAGCGGATGCACCGAGCGCACTGGACGCAGCGCTCGCGGTCGAGCAGCACCTGCGTGGACAGCGGCAGCGGCTTGGGGAAGGTCCGCTTCTGCTCCTGGAACCGGGACTCGCCCTGGCCGTTGGACATGGCCTGGTTCTGCAGGGGGCACTCGCCGCCCTTGTCGCAGACCGGGCAGTCGAGCGGGTGGTTCATGAGCAGCAGCTCCATGGCCCCGCGCTGCGCCTTCTCGGCGACCGGCGAGGTGAGCTGCGTCTGCACGACCATGCCCTCGGCGACCTCGATCGCGCACGACGGCTGCGGCTTGGGGAAGCCGCGGCCGTTGCCCGCGTCGGGGATGTCGACCAGGCACTGGCGGCAGTTGGCCGCCGGGTCGAGCAGCGGGTGGTCGCAGAACCTGGGGATCTGGATGCCCAGGAGCTCGGCGGCCCTGATGATCAAGGTGCCCTTGGGCACGCTGACCTGGAACCCGTCGATGGTCAGGGTCACCAGGTTCGTCTCGGTCTCTACGACTGTCACTGCTCACCCCAGAGAGTGGACTTCTTCGGGTCGAACGGACAGCCGCCGATCTCGAAGTGCTTGAGGTACTCGTCGCGGAAGTACTTCACGGAGGAGTGGATCGGGCTGGTCGCACCGTCGCCCAGGGCGCAGAACGAGCGGCCCAGGATGTTGTCCGCGATGTCGGTGATCGTGGTCAGGTCCTCTTCGGTGCCCTGGCCCTTCTCCAGGCGCTTGAGCACCTGCTTGAGCCAGTACGTGCCCTCGCGGCAGGGCGTGCACTTGCCGCAGGACTCGTGGGCGTAGAACTCGGTCCAGCGCAGCACCGTGCGGACCACGCAGGTGGTCTCGTCGAAGATCTGCAGGGCGCGGGTGCCGAGCATGGAGCCCTTGGCGCCGACCGCCTCGAAGTCGAGCGGCACGTCGAGGTGCTCGTCGGTGAAGATCGGCGTGGAGGAGCCGCCCGGGGTCCAGAACTTGATCTGGTGACCGGCCCTGATGCCGCCCGCCATGTCGAGGAGCTCGCGCAGCGTGATGCCGAGCGGCGCCTCGTACTGGCCGGGCCTGGTGACGTGGCCGCTCAGCGAGAAGATGCCGAAGCCCTTGGACTTCTCGGTGCCCATCCCGGCGAACCAGTCGGCGCCGTTGCCGATGATCGAGGGAACACTGGCGATCGACTCGACGTTGTTCACGACAGTCGGCGAGGCGTACAGGCCCGCCACGGCGGGGAACGGGGGCTTGAGTCGCGGTTGACCTCTGAAGCCCTCCAGCGAGTCGAGCAGCGCCGTCTCCTCGCCGCAGATGTACGCGCCGGCGCCGCTGTGCACGACCAGCTCGAGGTCGTAGCCGGAGCCGAGGATGTCGGTGCCGAGGTAGCCCTTCTCGTACGCCTCCCGCACGGCCGCGTGCAGCCGCCGGATCACGTGGAGCACCTCGCCGCGCACGTAGATGAAGGCGTGGTTGGCCCGGATCGCGTAGGCCGTGATGATGATGCCCTCGACCAGCGAGTGCGGGTTGGCCATCATCAGCGGGATGTCCTTGCAGGTGCCCGGCTCCGACTCGTCGGCGTTGACGACGAGATAGTGCGGCTTGCCGTCGCCCTGCGGGATGAAGCCCCACTTCATGCCGGTGGGGAAGCCCGCGCCGCCGCGGCCGCGCAGGCCCGAGTCCTTGACCGCCTGGATCACGGCGTCGGGGTCCATGGCCAGCGCCTTCTTCGCCGCCTCGTACTCGCCGTAGACGTCGATGGTGAAGGAGTTGGGCTGGTCCCAGTTCGCGGTCAGGACCGGTGTCAAAGTCGTGCTCATGCCTCGGGGGCCTTCCATCCGTTGGCCTTGGCGACCTTCAGGCCCTCCAGCGAGGCGCCGGCGGCCGACGGGCCGTCGCCCGCCAGGTCGTCGGGCAGGCCGGCGAGCACGCGCGAGGCGTCCTTGAAGCTGCAGAGCTTCTTCGGGCCGCGGGTCGGCCGCACGTCCTTGCCGTCACGCAGGTCGTCGACGAGCTGCTTGGCCGACTCGGGGGTCTGGTTGTCGAAGAACTCCCAGTTGACCATCATGACGGGGGCGAAGTCGCAGGCCGCGTTGCACTCGAGGCGCTCCAGCGAGATCTTGCCGTCTGCGGTCGTCTCCTCGTGGCCGACGCCGACGTGCTCGGACAGCTCGTCCCAGATCTGGTCGCCGCCCATGACCGCGCACAGCGCGTTGATGCACACGCCGACGTGGTAGTCGCCGGCGGGCTTGCGCTTGTACATCGTGTAGAAGGTCGCGACGCCGGTGACCTCGGCCTTGCTGACGCCCAGCATCTCCGCGCAGAACTCCTGCCCGTCGTCGGAGACGTAGCCGTCCTCCGACTGCACGAGGTGAAGCAGCGGCAGCAGTGCGGAGCGCGTCTTCGGGTAACGCCCGATGATCTCCTTGGCGTCTCGCTCCAGACGCTCCCGGATCTCCGGTGAGTAAGTCATGACCGCGCCTCCGGCGCGCTCATGACTTGAGACGTGCTGTGTCCAATTGGTCGCTCGCGGAGCTCGCTCACCTGTCCACACCTCCCATGACGGGGTCGATAGAAGCCACCGCGGCGATCACGTCGGCGACCTGGCCGCCCTCTGCCATCGCGGGGAAACCCTGCAGGTTGCAGAAGGACGGCTCGCGGAAGTGCACGCGGTAGGGGCGGGTGCCGCCGTCGCTGACCACGTGGGCGCCGAGCTCGCCCTTGGGCGACTCGATGCTGGCGTACGCCTGCCCGGCCGGCACCCGGAAGCCCTCGGTCACCAGCTTGAAGTGGTGGATGAGCGCTTCCATCGAGGAGCCCATGATGTGGGCGATGTGGTCGGGCGAGTTGCCGAACCCGTCGGGGCCGAGCGCGAGCTGCGCGGGCCAGCCGATCTTCTTGTCCTCGATCATCACCGGGTCGCCCTTGAGCGGGCCGGCGATCCGGTCGAGCGCCTGCTCAATGATCTTGAGGGACTCTTCCATCTCCTTCATGCGCACGAGGTAGCGCGAGTAGACGTCACAGCCACGCTCGGTGGCGACGTCGAACTCGTACGTCTCGTAGCCGCAGTAGGGCTGCGACTTGCGCAGGTCCCACGGGAGCCCGGCGGCGCGCATGATCGGGCCGGTGATGCCCAGGGCCATGCAGCCGGTCAGGTCGAGGTACGCCACGTCCTTGGTGCGCCGCACGTAGACCGGGTTGGCGTCGAGGAGCTTGCGGATGTCCTTGATCCGCTTGGGCATCTCCTTGAGGAACTCACCGACCTTGTCGACCGCGCCCGCGGGCAGGTCGACGCTCACGCCGCCCGGCCTGATGTAGGCGTGGTTCATGCGCAGACCGGTGATGTACTCGAAGAGATCCATGATCATTTCGCGGTCGCGATAGCCGAAGAGGAACGGCGTGGTCGCGCCCAGCTCCATGCCGAACGTGCCCATCGCGACCAGGTGCGAGGAGATCCGGTTGAGCTCCATCATCATCACGCGGATGGCCTGCGCCCGGTCCGGGATGCGGTCCTCGATGCCGAGCAGCTTCTCCACGCCCAGGCAGTAGGCGGTCTCGTTGAAGATCGGCGAGAGGTAGTCCATGCGGGTCACGAACGTGGTCCCCTGGGTCCACGTCCGGTATTCCATGTTCTTCTCGATGCCGGTGTGCAGGTAGCCGATGACGCTGCGCGCCTCGGTCACCGTCTCGCCGTCGAGGGTCAGGACCAGGCGGAGCACGCCGTGCGTGGACGGGTGCTGCGGGCCCATGTTGACGACCAGGCGCTCTTCTTCGGTGTCGCGCGCTCCGGTGACGACCTCGTCCCAGTCGCCGCCGTTGACCGAATAGACCTTGCCCTCGGTCGCCTCGTCATAAGCGGTGCTCACGAGTAGCTCCTCCTCTGGTCGGGCGCGGGGATGGTGGCGCCGCGGTATTCGACCGGGATGCCGCCGAGCGGGTAGTCCTTGCGCTGAGGGTGGCCGTCCCAGTCGTCCGGCATCATGATCCGGGTGAGCGCGGGGTGACCGTCGAAGATGATCCCGAAGAAGTCGTACGCCTCACGCTCATGCCAGTCGTGACCAGGGTAAACGCCCACGGTCGATGGAATGTGCGGGTCGGAGTCGGGAGCGCTGGCCTCGACGCGTACGCGGCGGTTGTAGGTGATCGAGCACAGGTGGATGACCGCGTGCAGCTCCTCGCCCGTCAGGTGCGGGTAGTGCACGCCGGTGACGCCCAGCGAGAGCTCGAAGCGCAGGGCCGGGTCGTCGCGCAGCTTCTGGCAGACCTCGACCAGCCGGTCCCGCTTGACGTGCAGGGTCAGCTCGCCGCGGTCGACGACCACGCGCTCGATGGCGTCGTCGAGCGCCAGGCCGTCCACGACCTCGTCGAAGTAGCCGCCGTACGGGCGGGGCGTCGACAGCTGCGGCGCCCGGCGCACGACGAGGCCGCCGTAGCCGGAGGTGTCGCCGGAGTCCTGGGTGCCGAACATGCCGTGCCGGGCGATGGGCGCCTCGGGGATGGCGGGAACCGCGGCCTCGGGGGTCTCACCGCTTTCCGGGCTACCGGGGAGGTTGTCGGGCGAGGTCACTTCGAGGCTCCCTGGTCGATCAGCGGCAGCGGCCGCAGCGCCTGCAGCTCGAGCTCCTCGATCTGCTTGGCGCGGTGGGCGCCGAACTTCATGTTCTGGATCTTGTCGTGCAGCTTCACGATCGCGTCGATCAGCATCTCGGGCCGCGGCGGGCAGCCCGGCAGGTAGATGTCGACGGGCACGACGTGGTCGACGCCCTGCACGATCGCGTAGTTGTTGAACATGCCGCCGCTGGAGGCGCACACGCCCATGGAGATGACCCACTTCGGCTCGGCCATCTGGTCGTAGATCTGCCGCAGCACGGGCGCCATCTTCTGCGAGACGCGGCCGGCGACGATCATGAGGTCGGCCTGGCGAGGAGACGCCGAAGCGCGCTCCATGCCGAAGCGCGCCAGGTCGTAGTGGGGGCCGCCGGTGGCCATCAGCTCGATGGCACAGCAGGCGAGGCCGAATGTGGCGGGCCACACGGAGTTCTTGCGCGCCCATCCGGCGGCCGCCTCGACCGTGCTGAGGATGAACCCGCTGGGGAGTTTCTCTTCAAGTCCCATTTTCAGTCCCAGTCCAGACCCTTGCGGCGCCACACGTACGCATAGGCGACGAGCACGGTGACGATGAACAGCACCATCTCCACGAGCGCGAACAGCCCCAGACCGGAGCTGAGCACCTGGCCGGCGTCGTTCGTCTGCGGCGCGAACGAGACCGCCCATGGGTAGAGGAAGATGATCTCGATGTCGAACACGATGAAGAGCATCGCGGTGACCATGTACTTGAGCGGGAACCGTCCGCCACCGACGGGCTGGGGCGTCGGCTCGATGCCGCATTCATAGGCGTCAAGCTTGGCGCGGTTCCAGCGCTTGGGGCCGGTGAAGGGAGCGATGGCGACCGAGAAGATCGCGAAGCCCCCCGCGAGAACGGCGAGCACCAGGATGGGCACGTAAAGGTCCATCGCTACGCCTCCTCCGGAGTCGCCGCGCGCGCGGGCGCGCAGCCGGATCTGTCAGTTCTGAGATTCATGCTGGTGGGGCGACCTTCGAGAGAGCGTTAATGATCATGTCTGACGCATCGCCTCGCCGGTCGGTGAGATTACCAAGGAGTTTGATGGCGAAGCGCATCAGCCTCGGGTGAGGGAGACCGTGCCTGGTGCCGAAGCTCATCACGCCCGGCTTTCCGATGAGCTCGACGAACAGCCTGCCCAGGGTGAAGTATCCGCCGTAGGCGTCCTTCAGCACTTGAGGATAGGTCCTCAGAGCGCGTTCCCGGTCCGCGGGGGTCGTGCCCCTGAGGGCCTTGGCGATGACCTCCGCGGCGATCTCACCGGTTTCCATGGCGTAGGCGATGCCCTCGCCGTTGAACGGGTTGATCGACCCGCCCGAGTCGCCCACGAGCACCAGGCCGCGCGTGTAGTGCGGCTGCCGGTTGAAGGCCATGGGGAGCGCGGCGCCGCGGATGGGGGCCGTCATGTTCTCCTCGGTGAACTCCCACTCGGGAGGCATGGCCTTGCACCAGGTCCGCAGCAGGTCCCGGTAGTCGATGTTCTTGAACTGCGCGCTGGTGTTGAGCAGCCCGAGGCCCACGTTGGCGGTGCCGTCGCCGACGCCGAAGATCCAGCCGTAGCCGGGCAGCAGCTTCTCCTGCGCCCACAGCTCCAGCCAGATCTCGAGGTAGTCGTCGTCGTGGCGCGGGCTCTCGAAGTACGTCCGCACCGCCACGCCCATCGGGCGGTCCTCGCGCTTGTGCAGCCCCATCCCCAGGGCCAGCCGGGTGCTGTTGCCGTCGGCGGCCACCACCACGCGGCTGCGGTACTCGCGGCCGTCCTTGGTCGTCACGCCGACGATGTGGCCGCTGCGGTCGTCGAGGACGGGCCCCGTGACGGTCACGCCCTCCATCAGGCGCACGCCGTTCTTGACGGCGTTGGCGGCGACGATCTGGTCGAAGTCCTGGCGGGTGCGTACGAGGCCGAAGTCCGGGAAGCGCTCGAGCTGGGGCCAGTCGAGGTCGAAGCGGAGGCCGCCGCCGACGACGCGCAGCCCCTTGTTCCTGACCCAGCCGGGAGCGTCGACGTCGACGTCCATATTGAGCAGCTGCTTGACCGCCCGCGGCGTCAGGCCGTCGCCGCAGACCTTCTCGCGGGGGAACCTGGTCTTCTCCAGGAGCAGCACGTCGAGTCCGGCCTGAGCGAGGTACCAGGCGGTCGCGGAACCGGCGGGACCTGCGCCGACGACGATGACGTCAGCGTCAACTGTGCTCATGGTCGCGCCCGCTTCGCCACTCGTTGGCTCCTTCGTCGCTCTCTCGCGACGAGCTCCTGCGCTCGGCGGGTGGCTGTTGGCACGGTCACTGGACTGTCCTGTCCTACACGCTCGAAGGCCTCGGGGGTGGTGTGCTGCCTTCGTTCCTTTGTGAACCCCTTCACAAACTTGTCGGCCCGCAGTCTACTGCTTTTCCAGTACATAGTGGCAGTCGGGGTGCTGTTCTGTGATCCAAGAGGAACGGTGTGTCGCGTGTGGCCTCACGCCGCCTTGAACCCTCTGTGCAGGGCGACGATGCCCATCGTGAGATTGCGCCAGGCGACCCGCTCCCAGCCGGCGTCCTGAATGGTCCGGGCCAGCGTGCGCTGGTCGGGCCAATCCCGGATCGACTCAGCCAGATATTCATAGGAATCGTCATTCGAGCCGAACACCTTGGCCACTTTTGGCAGCAGCTTCATCAGATATTCGCGGTAGACGAGATCGAAGGGCCCGAACGTCACGTGGGAGAACTCCAAGATCACCAGTCGGCCGCCCGGCCTGGTGACGCGCAGCATCTCCCGCAGCGCCTGCCGGGTGTCGTGCACGTTGCGCAGCGCCACCGAGATCGTCACCGCGTCGAACGCGTCGTCGGCGAACGGCAGGCGCAGCGCGTCGCCCGCGATGAAGGGCACCCCCTCACCCGACAGCGCGTTGCCGCCGTGGCGGCGTACGCCGGTGCGGAGCATGCCCAGCGAGAAGTCGGACGCGATGGCCCGCGCGCCCAGCGTGGTGAACGCGTCGGTGGACGTGCCGGTGCCGGCGCCCAGGTCGAGCACGAGCTCCCCGGGGCCCGCGTCGATGGTCGCGGCCACCGCCCTGCGCCACATCCTGACCTGCCCGAGGGAGATCACGTCATTGACCAGGTCGTAGCGCCGGGCGGTGCGATCGAACATCGCGGCGACCTCGTCCGGCTGTTTGTCCAACTGAGCGCGCGTCATAGGCCAAGACTATGGGAGCCCTTCCAGGGCCGTACTCGGGGCCGTGAACACGACATTCAACGGAAAGTAACCACGAGACTACTGAACGTCTGCTAAAACTTGGCGAATGCTTGCCCGTGTCGCCCTTGCGGCGATCATCGCCTCGGCTCCCACGGCGCATTTCGGCGTCGTCTCGGCCGACCCGGTAGACAACACCCCGCACGTGCTCGACGGCATCGTCAACGCGATCACGGTCGTCGGCGACACCGTCGTGGTCGGCGGCTCGTTCAGCGAGGTGAGCGACGCCGCCCGCACCACCGCCTACCCGCGCTCCAACCTCTTCGCCTACAGCCTGACCACGGGCCGCGTCCTGCCGGGCTTCGCGCCGATCGTCCCCGGCCCCGTGTACGGCCTGGCCGCCGGCGACCATGGCACCGTCTACGTCGGCGGCGAGTTCATCGGCGTCAACGACTCGCCCGCCAGGTCGCTGGCCAGGCTCAAGCTCTCCGACGGCACGCTGGTGACCGGCTTCGCGCCGCACATCGGCGGCGGCATGGTCTCCACGCTGGCCAGGCAGGGCTCGAAGCTCTATGTGGGCGGCGACTTCACCAGCCCGCGCACCGCCCTGGCCAGGATCGACGTGACGACCGGCGCGGCCGACCCGGCGTTCGGCATCACACCCGGCGGATCGCTGACGCCCAGGGTGAAGGTCTACGCGATCGCCGCCACCCGCTACCGGCTCGCCGTGGACGGCTCGTTCACCACGCTCGCCGGCCAGTCCAGGCCGCAGCTCGGGCTCATCGACATCAGCGGCCCCACCGCCAGGCTCGCGCCCTGGCGGACGGAGGCGTACGCGCGCCCGTGCATGAGCGAGTTCCCCTCGTACGTGCGCGGCCTGGACTTCTCACCCGACGGCCACTATTTCGCGGTCGTCACCACCGGCGGCCCCAAGGGCGGGATGTGCGACACGGCCGCCAGGTTCGAGACGTACTCGAAGGGCTCTACCATCAGGCCGACCTGGGTGAACGCCACCGGAGGCGACTCGCTCTACGCGGTTTCCGTGACGGGCGCGGCGATCTACGTCGGCGGACATCAGCGCTGGCTGAACAATCCGCAGGGGCGTGACTCCGCCGGCCCCGGAGCGGTCTCACGTCCGGGGATCAGCGCCATTCATCCGACTACGGGAATGGCCCTCAGTTGGAATCCCACACGGGAGCGCGGCATCGGTGTGAAGGCGTTTTACGCGCATCGCAGTGGACTACTTGTCGGTAGCGACACGACCAGACTCGGACGGGAGTACCATGCCCGGATTGGCATGTTCCCCCTGCCCTAGTCGTCTTGCGGCTTCGGCCGGTCGATCTTGTTGCTGATGCGTTCGCTCACGGCATCACGCTGCTTGCTGAGCAGGACGTAGCTCGCTATGCCGCTGATCAAGAAAGACACCAGGATCAGCACGAACGGGTTTTGCAGGCCGAGCAGCCACAGCACCAGGAGAGTGACCGCAAAGATGCCGATCCGCGACAGTGTGTAAAGGAGAACAGGACGCACAGGTTCGAGGTTACTCGGACCCGTGGACCGGTCGCTCTTCGCATCGAACGCGAGCGATGCTACTGTTCCCAGTCAGGGAGTTTCGTAAAGAAACACCCACGAGAGCCCCAAAGAGGCTCTATCATATAACAATCGGGCAGTCAGCTGATAACAACCCGTGATCTTTGCAGAAAACCACGGATAAATCAGGCTTCGCTCGACACACTGGTTACCTGTCCGCCCGCTGGCAGGAAGCGGGATGCGAGGGGGAGAGATTGGTGGAGAGTAGCAGCGAGCGTCTGCTGACCCCAGGAGAGGTTGCCGCCCTCTTCCGGGTAGACCCAAAGACGGTTACACGCTGGGCTGCGGCAGGCCGCATCAGCAGTATCCGCACCCCCGGAGGGCATCGGCGGTTCCGCGAGTCGGAAGTGCACGCCCTTCTACGTGGCGAGGACGTTTTGACGGCCGACAGGCCGGCAGGTGAGTCCCCGCGCGTCTGACCGTGCAGACGGTGATCCTGCGACGGCAGGATCACCGCCGGCGCGCCCCACTGTTCGCGTGCTTTCGGCCACACTTCCGTCCGGCAGCATGAGGCGGCGCCAACCGCCGACCGTGGTTGGCGCCTGTCTGGTCGCCTCAGGCGTCCTCCTGCCGCGCCTTGAAGGCCAGGAACTCACGCTCCAGTTCGTCGTTCTCCTTCTCCCACTCGTTGCGGCGCTCGGCCAGCTCCTCCTCTGTCAGCGCCTCCGGCAACAACTGGTCGTAGTCCGGATCACCGGGCAGCACCTCGACGTACGCGTTCCCGATCAGACGCCCGTCTTCGCTGGTCAGGCTCTGCGGCACGCGCAGGGTCCCGTCCGCGAGCCGGATGACGTACATGTCCGATCACCTAGATTCCGTAGCGCCGGTTGAAGAAGAGCATGATGTCCAGCGCCATCCGCGTGTCTCCCCCGAGCATGTCCACGAGGGCCGGACGCTGGCGGGAGGCGATGGCGGCGAAGGCATCGGCGAAGAACTCCTTACGGCCGAGCCCCCCGCCCTGGCGGTGGAACGTCGAGGCCAGCAGCGGCATGGCCGTGTCGTAGAGGCGGACGAACTCAGGGGAGTCGGAGACCCAGCCGCCGTACGCCGAGTCGATGTCGTCGATGGCATGGCCGACCTCGTGCATCATAACGTCCGGGGTCGGTGACGGGCGGTCACCCACGACGATCTTGCGGTCGCCGTACGCGCCCGCGCAGATGTCCCAGGTGGCGCGGCCCGACGGGAGCGGGGCGCCGCGTAAGTAGCCCATGTCGTCGAGGTCCGGGACGCCGCCGCGGCCGACGTAGATGCCCTCCAGCCCGGCCGCGAGCTTCTCCTTCAGCCGCTCCGGCAGGCGGGCGAGGCTCTCCACGGCGCGTACGACGTCCGCCGACGGCGGTCCCTGCCTGGCGTCCCACTGGCGGTGCAGGATGGACTCCAGCTTGCCGCAGTGGCGCAGGCCGTCGCCCATGGACGGGATGCCGGGCCGGTTGGGCTGGGCTCTGGGCTGGTCGTCGAGCTCGAAGTCGTACCAGGTGTAGCGGGGGCGTTCGACCACGGCGGCCGGCAGTCGCTCGCCGCGCTCGCGCAACGAGAACCCGTCCCAGCTCGTCTCGGAGGGCCGTCGTACCTCGTCGCCCGGCCACGCCATCCGCTCACCCCGCTCATTACCCGGCCATCTCGAACCATCGCGCTCTCCGGGTCGCTCAGGCTGGCCTCTGGGCACGTCGGGCCCCCGCCCGCGCTTCTTGCGTGCCTTGGCGTCCGCGCGGCTCTCAAAGGGCTTCTCACGGGCGTTGAACCAGACGGAACGGTCCGCGTCGGGGGGCGCCTCGCCGCGCCGCGAGAAGAGGTACGATCCGCGCCGCCACCAACGGCCGCGCCGATGCCGGCCCTTGTCACCAGACGCCTTGGAGTCAGAAAAGGCCATCGCACCTCTCAACGCCCGTGGAGTCCGGCGACTTCGCCGCATCGGCCTCCACGGTACGACGCATGTCTTCCCCTAGTCACCTGAAACGGGACATCGGGAAGCACGATCACGTCGCGGATGGCTTACAGTTCAGGAATGGCAGGTGTACTGATCGGCCTGGCGCTGCTGGTCTTCTGGCTCTTCTCGCTGTTCGACGTGGTCACCGCACCGGAAGATGAGGTTCGGAACGTACCAAAAGCCCTGTGGATCCTGATCGTCGTCCTGATCCCGGTGCTCGGCGGTCTGGTCTGGATGGCGCGCGGCCGCCCGCGGGCCCCGCGCGCCGCGTGGCCGGTGCCCCCGGGTCCGGGCATGCCCAAGGGGCCGGACGACGACCCCGACTTCCTGCGTGACCTCGACCGCCGCATGCGTGGCGACGACGTCTGAGCCGATCAGACGTCGGCGTAGCTGTGCAGGCCGCTGATGAAGATGTTGACGCCGATCAGGTTGAACATCAGGCAGGCGAACGCCACCAGCTGCACGATCGTCGCGGCCCTGCCCCGCCATCCGGCCGTCACCTTGGCGTGCAGGTAGGCGGCGTAGGCCACCCAGGTGATGAACGACCAGACCTCCTTGGGGTCCCAGCCCCAGTAGCGGCCCCACGCCCGGTCGGCCCAGAGCGCCCCCGCGATGACCGCGAACGTCCACAGCGGGAACGAGAACACGATCGCCCGGTGCGCCACCCGCTCCAGGTCGGCCCGCGAGGGCAGACGTGACAGCCCGTCACCGCGCACCAGGTAGAGGACCCCGGCGACGCCGGCCAGCGTGAACAGGCCGCTGGCGATGATGGCGGCGGTGACGTGGATGGCGATCCAGTACGAGTCCAGCGCGGGCACGACGGGACCGGCCGCCGTGTAGAAGAACTTGACCGCCAGGCCGAGCCCGAGGGCCGCCGTGATCATCACGAAGGCGCCGAGGAAGCGCACGTTGAAGCGGATCTGGGTGCCGAGGAACGCGGTCACGGCGGCGAAGCAGATGGCCACCACGAACTCGTACATGTTGCCCCACGGCCACCGGTCCACGGACATGCCGCGGGTGGCGATGGCGGCGAAGTTGGCCGCCCAGCCGACCCAGGCGAGCACCAGGGCCACCTTGCCGGCCCTGTGCCCCCCATCTGACGGCTCCTTGACCTCCGGGGTGGCGGCGACCACGCCGTCGGCTGAAGGCCCCCCACCCGCTCCGACCGTGACCGGCTGCTTGACCTCGGACCGCTCGACGGCGGCCGCCTTGTCCGGCCGGGACCTGCCGAAGGCGAGCTCGATCGCGAACCCGACCATGGCGAGGAAGTAGAGCAGAACGGCGGCGACGACGAAAAGGTCGCTCAGCTCCGCGAGTTGCTCAGCGGACATCCTTTTCTCCTGCGGCTAGAACCTTGACGATGTCGGCGAACTCCTCGGCGAAGCCCGCCGCGGAGCCCTCTGTACGGGTCAGGCCGCCCACCTCGACCACGCCGTTCCCGATCCGCACGAACACCCTGCGGCGGCGGATCGTCAGGGACAGCGCGATGGAGACGACGGCCGTGGCGGCGAAGACCAGCACCGGCATGCGGCCGGGGTCGTAGGCCGTCTGGAGCGTGATCCACTCCTTGACCCCGGTGAACTCCAGCTTGCCCGCCCCCTTGGGCAGGTCGATCGACTGGCCGACGGCGAGCGGCTTGGGCACGCTCTTCCCCATGATCAGCGGGGTGAGCTTCTTCATGAGCTCGGGCGGCGCGAGCTCGTACACCGACCGCGGCTGGCCGGAGCGCAGCCCCAGGTCGCCGGTGAAGGCCCCGACGAGCTGCACCTCGGGGTTGAGCGAGCCGGGGAAGGCCGAGGCGTACGTGCCGTCCGTGAGCGGCACGCTGGTGGGCAGGAACTGCAGCAGGAACCCGAGCTGTGCCGGCTGGGCGTCGGGCACCTTGACCACGCATCCCGAGGTCATCGTGCCCTTGGCCTCGATGAGGCACGGCACCGGGCCCTCGAAGGCGACCTGCCCCTTGCCGTCGGTGACCTTGAAGACGGGGGCGTAGCCGTTGCCGATCAGGTACGTCTGCGTGCCGTTGATCTCCAGCGGGTCGTTGACCTTGAGGTCGTACTCGCGGGCGGGCGACCCCGGCGAGTCGTTGACCTTCAGGCGGGCCGTGTAGTCGAGCGCCTGGCCCCGCTTCTCGCCCGTCACCTGGTAGGCGACCTTGAAGTCCTCCAGCTGGAAGGAGAACGGCTCCAGCGACTCGGCCGAGACCTGGTTGCCCGGGATGAACCGGTCGTAGGCGGCCACCGTGTTGGCGAACCCGTCGCCCTCGACGACCAGGACGTTGCCGCGGTAGCCGAACAGCGAGCCGAAGCCGACCGCGAGCAGGATCCCCAGCAGGGCGACGTGGAAGAAGAGGTTTCCGGTCTCGCGCAGGTAGCCCTTCTCGGCCGACACCCACCCGTCGCCGGTCACGACGCGGAAGCGCAGCTTGCGCAGCCGCTCGGCGGCCCTTCCGGCCTCCAGATCGCCCTCGAAAGAGGCGAAGTGCGGCAGGCGGGAGACGTTCTTCGGCGCGGCAGGCGGCTTGCGGCGCAGCTCGCGCAGGTAGGTGGCGGTGCGCGGGAGGACGCAGCCGATCAGCGAGGTGAACAGCAGCAGGTAGATCGCCGCGAACCAGACCGAGGTGAACACCTCGAAGAGCTGGAACCTGTCGTACCACTCGGCCAGCGCGGGGCTCTTCTGGTAGAGCTGCGCCACCTTGTCGGGATCGACGCCGCGCTGCGGCACCAGCGAGCCGGGCACCGAGGCGAGCGCGAGCAGGAAGAGCAGGATCAGCGCCGTCTTCATCGAGGTGAGCGTGCGCCAGCCCCACCGCAGCCAGGCGACCAGCCCGAACCCCGCCTGCTGCGCCGCCCGCTCCCTCTCCTCCAACTCCTTGACGCTCATCAGATCACCGGTACGAATCCGCCGATGAGGCCCTGCATGGCAGCGATCATCTCTCCCCACAGCCCGGTCACGAGCAGCACCCCGACGGCCACCATCATGCCGCCGCCGATCCTGGTGATCAGGCGCGAGTGCTTGCGGATGGCCCGGAACGTGCGCAGGGCCCTGCTGTACGCGAGCGCCGCGCCCACGAACGGCAGCCCGAGGCCCAGCGCGTACGCGACGGCCAGGAGGGCGCCACGCGCGGCGCTGCCCTCGTTGAGCCCGAGCGCCAGCACGACGGCCAGCGTGGGCCCGATGCACGGCGTCCACCCCAGCCCGAACACCACGCCGAGCAGCGGCGCCCCGGCCAGCCCCGCGGCGGGCACCTTGTGGATGCGCACGTCGCGCATCAGCCCGGGGACGAGCCCCAGGAACGCGAGCCCGAGCAGGATGGTCAGCACCCCGAGCACCCGCGTGATGACCTCGATGTGGCCCAGCATGACCGAGCCGAGCCCGCCGAACAGCGCCCCGCTGAGCACGAACACCAGCCCGAACCCGGCCACGAACAGCACCGTCCCCAGCACGAGCCGCCCCCGCTTGGGGTCGGCGCTCATGCCGGTCACGTACGACAGGTAGCCCGGCACCAGCGGCAGCACGCACGGCGACAGGAACGACACGACCCCGGCCAGCACCGCGATCGGCACCGCGAGCAGCAGCGAGCCCGAGGCCACGACGTCACTCATCGCGCACCTTGGTCACGGTGTTGAGCAGGTCGGTGTACTTGACCGCGCCGAGCGCCCTGGCGGCGATCCTGCCCTGCTTGTCGATGATCAGGGTGGACGGGATGGCCGCCGGCGGCACCGTGCCCTGGAAGGCCAGCGCCACCTTGCCCGGCTGGTCGAAGATGTGCGGGTAGCCGGTCTTCTCGGTGCGCTCGAACGCCAGCGCGTCGGCCTGGCGGTCCTTGAAGTCGACGCCGATGAACTCCACGCCGCCGGCCTTGGTCTTGGCCGCGACCTCCTTGAGCACCGGCGCCTCCGCCCGGCACGGCCCGCACCACGACGCCCAGAAGTTGATCACCACGACCTTGCCCTTGTGCGCGGCCAGCGAGGCGGTGGCGCCGTCGAGGGTCGGCCCCTGGATCGCGGGCGCGGCCTTGCGATCGGCCGCGTCGAACACCTGCATCTTCCCGTCGCCGGCGACGAAACGGGTGTCGCCGGCCTGTGGCTGGCCGCCCTGGTTGCCCGCGCAGCCCGCGACCAGCAGACCCAGGAGGACGAGAGAGATGGACTTGGCGCGCACGGAGGAAGATCTCCTTGTACTACAACCGGTAGAGCTTGCAACTCTACCGGCGAGCCCCCTCGCTCCGGACATCAGGCCCCGGGAACGGACGGACCGGTCTGAAGCGACCCCGCCGGCTCGCTGTAGCCGATGCTGACGAGGCGGTCGCCGTCGAAGGAGAGGGTGGTGAGGCTCGCCAGCGCGCACTGCCTGCGCCGCGGATCGTGCCAGAGCCGGCGGCCCTCGGCGGCCGACCTGATCGTCCAGATGGGGAGCTGGTGGCTGACGAGCACCACCTCGTGCCCGCGTGCGGCCGCCCTGGCGTCGTCGATCACCGACTTCATGCGCCTGACGATCGACGGGTACGGCTCGCCCCAGGACGGGCGCAGCGGGTTCCAGAAATAGCGGTAGTTGCGCGGGTTGCGCAGGATCGCCAGGCCCTGGCCCACCGGGCGGCCTTGGAGCAGGTTGCCCGCCTCGATCAGGCGCTCGTCCTGGACGACGTCGAGACCGAGCTTCTCGGCGAGGGGCGCCGCGGTCTCGAGGGCGCGCTCGAGCGGGGAGCTGTAGATGGCGACGATGTCACGGCCGCCCACGGCCTTGGCGACCGTCTCGGCCATGAGCTTTCCCGTCTCGGACAGGTGGTAGCCCGGGAGCCTGCCGTACAGGACGCCGGCGGGATTGTGCACCTCGCCGTGGCGCAGCAGGTGGACGACGGTGGTTTCAGCCATGGTGTGGCCCAGCCTATCCGCTCCCCCTCTATGAGCAGCGTGAGGCCCGGCGGCTCAGTTGACGGCCCAGGCGTTCTCCTGCTTCCTGCTCGCCTCGGCCAGCGCCTCCACCATGGCCCTGATCGCGGGACGGCGCGCCGCGTCCGTGCGCCACACGGCGTAGATCCGCCGCGTCTGCCGCGGCATGATCGGCACGAGCCGCACGCCGTCCGGCACGCAGTCCCGACCGAGCCGCGGCACGATCGCGCATCCCAGCCCGGCCGCCACCAGCGCGAGCTGGGTCGGGTACTCGTCGGCCATGCACGCGATCACTGGCTCCACCGAGGCGTTGCGCAGGGTGAAGACGAGCCAGTCGTGGCAGACGGTGCCGGGAGACCCGCTGATCCAGTGGTCGTCGCGAAGCTGGGCGAGCTCCAGCTCCCTGCTGTGGGCCAGCGGGTGGTCGGCGGGCACCGCGATGTCGGCCACGTCGTCGAGCAGCGTGGCCCTGGACAGGCCTTCGGGCAAGGCCATGGGCCGGTTGAGCCAGTCCTGGATGACCCCCAGGTCCAGCTCGCCCCTGGACACCTCGCGCACCACCCGCTCCGGCTCGCGCTCGCTGAGCTGGACCCACAGGTCGGGATGGCGCTCCCGGAGCGAGGCGAGCGCGCCGGGCATGAGGCCGCGCACGGCGGTGGGGAAGGCCGCGATGTTCAGCCGGCCGACGACCTCGCCGCGCAGCGCCTCGAAGTCCGCCTCGGCGGTCTCGACCAGGGCCAGGATGCGCTCGGCGTGCTCGGCCAGGAGGCCGGCCGCGTCCGTGAGGCGCACGCCGCGCCCGTTGCGCTCCATGAGTCTGGCGCCGGTCTCGCGCTCCAGCTTGGCGATCTGCTGGGAGACCGCCGAGGGCGTGACCATGAGCGCGTCGGCGGCCGCGCCGACCGACCCGTAGACATGGACCGCATGAAGGGCCTTGAGCCGGTTCAAGTCCAACATGTAAGTCATCCTAAATGGTTTAGCGTAGAAAGTCTCGCTTGTCGTTGAATGTGTAGCGGATGAAAATAGATGCATGAGAATCCTTAAGACGAAGAAGCAGCAGCCGAGCTCCGTGTCCTACCTCAAGGTCCTGGCCGAGCAGGCTCGCGACCAGCGCATCCGCTACGAGAAGCCCGCTCGCTGAGTGCGGCCTCGCCACCTGGCCCTGGCCATCGGCCTCGCCGCCGTGTGGGGCTTCAACTTCGTGGTCATGCAGGCCGGCCTGCGGCACTTCCCGCCGCTGCTGTACGCGGGCATCAGGTTCGCCCTGGCGGCGTTCCCCGCCCTGCTGTTCGCCGGCCGCCCGGGAGTCCCGTGGCGCTGGGTCGCGGGGGTGGCGGCCACCATCGGGGTCGGCCAGTTCGGATTCCTGCTCGTGGGCATGCGAGCGGGCATGCCGGCCGGACTGACCTCACTCGTCCTGCAGACGCAGGCGATTTTCACCGTGTTGTTCGCGGTGACGCTGCTCAAGGAGCGGCTCACCGCCCGCCGCGTGCTCGGGCTGGGCGTCGCCTTCGGCGGCCTGGCCCTGGTCGCGCTCGACTTCGGGGTGTCGGGCCCGCTCGGGGCCTTCGCCCTCTGCCTGGCCGCAGCGGCCGCCTGGGGCCTCGGCAACGTGGTTCAGCGCAAGGCCGCGCCGCCCGATTCGTTCCGCTTCATGGTCTGGGTGAGCGCCTTCTCCGCGATCCCGCTCCTGCTCCTGTCGCTCTGGCTGGAGGGTGGGCCGGTGCTGGACCCGGCCGCTGAGGGCTGGCTCTCGCTCCTGTACGTGGCGTTCGTCTCAACGCTCGGCGGCTTCGGCGTCTGGGGCTGGCTCCTGCGCCGGTACGACGCCTCCACGGTGGCGCCGTACACGCTGCTGGTGCCGGTGTTCGGCATGTCGTCGGCGGCGCTGGTCACCGGCGAGCCGATCTCCTGGCCGAAGCTGGTGGCGGCGGCCCTGGTCATCTCGGGCGTCCTGTACGCGGGCACGAAGCCCCGCCGCGCACTCGCCACCACCACCTCTTAGAGCACGGCGGCAGCCGCCTTCGCCGCCGCGGGCAGCGCCTCGGCCACGCGGCCCAGCGCCTCCTCGTCGTGGGAGGCCGACAGGAACCAGGCCTCGTACGCCGACGGCGGCAGATAGACGCCCTGGTCGAGCATCGCGTGGAAGAACGCGGTGAACGCGGCCGTGTTCTGCGTCTTGGCCTCGGCGAAGTTCGTCACCTCGGCGTCCGTGAAGAAGATCGAGAACAGGTTGCCCGCCCGCTGCAGCCGGTGCGGCACCCCGGCGGCGGACAGCGCCTCGGAGGCCGCGTCGCCGACGGCGAGGGCCGCGGCGTCCACGCGCTCGTAGGCCTCGGCGTCCAGGGCGCGCAGCGTGGCCAGGCCGGCGGCGCAGGCCAGCGGGTTACCGGACAGCGTCCCGGCCTGGTAGACGGGCCCCTCGGGCGCGAGCAGGGCCATCACCTCGGCCCGTCCCCCGAAGGCCGCGGCGGGCAGGCCGCCGCCCATGACCTTCCCGAACGTCATCAGGTCGGCCTCCACCGGCTCCAGGCCGTACCAGCCCGCGGGCGAGACGCGGAACCCCGTCAGCACCTCGTCGACGATGAGCAGCGCGCCGTGGGCCGTGCACAGCTCGCGCAGGCGCGCGTTGAACCCGTCCTTGGGCGGGACGATCCCCATGTTCGCCGGGCAGGCCTCCGTGATCACGCACGCGACCTCGGCCTCCGCGAAGGCCGCCTCGACGGCCTCGATGGAGTTGTACGGCAGCACGATCGTGTCCGCCGCCGACGCCCCGGTCACGCCCGGCGTGTCGGGCAGCCCGAACGTCGCCACCCCGGACCCGGCCGCGGCCAGCAGCGCGTCGACGTGCCCGTGGTAGCACCCGGCGAACTTGATCACCTTCGACCGCCCGGTGAACCCCCTGGCCAGCCGCACCGCGCTCATCGTCGCCTCGGTGCCCGAGCTGACCAGCCGCACCTTCTCGACCGGCGCCACCCTGGCGACGATCTCCTCGGCCAGCTCCACCTCGCCGGGGGTGGCGGTGCCGTAGGAGAACCCGTGGGCCACCGCGCCCGACACGGCCTCGACGACCGCGGGGTGCCGATGCCCGAGGATCATGGGGCCCCAGGAGCACACCAGGTCGACGTACCGGTTGCCGTCGACGTCGGTGATGTGGGGGCCCTGGCCGGAGACCATGAAGCGCGGCGTCCCGCCGACCGCGCCGAACGCGCGCACCGGCGAGTTGACACCCCCGGGCACGATCCGGCGGGCGCGGGCGAACAGGTCCTCGGAGTTCTGTGTACGGCTCACCCGACCCAGGTTAGCCGGGACACACAGCGCCCTTCGGAGCGGGCACCACGAGGGCCGCGCTCAGTCGGCCAGCCACTCCAGGATGCGCAGCGGGTCGGGCAGCGGCTGCCCGTTCGGGGGCCGGAGCCAGGAGACGGGCTGCCCCGTGGGAAGGGTCGAGGGGGGCGCGAGGACGTAGCTGTCGCGGCAGTGCCACCGCAGCCCCGGCGTGTCGTCGATCGTGGCGGGATCGCAGTCGAGCTGGCACGACCACCACTCGTCCTCGTCCTCCGGATTGCCCCGCGTGGCCACATAAAACAGAACCCGGTCGCCGTTGGCGGCGACCGGGCCCGGGTGTGCTCCGGCGTTGTCGATCCGGGTGAGGGCCGACAGGCCGATGGCGAGCGGTACGTCGAAGACGTCGAACACGCGTCCGGTGGGCAGGATCACGTTGGCCTCGGGCTCGGCGTGCCACCAGCGCGTCAGCAGCGCCGTGTCCGTCGTGGCCTGCAGGTGCCAGGCGGGCGAGAGCGGATGGGCGCCCGGGTCGGGACAGCCGAGGCGGTCACAGGAGCAGGCGCGCGGCCCGTGACGCAGCGGATAAGCCCCCGGCACGACGGGCCACCCCATGGCGGCGTATTCGAGCACGGTGCCGATGCGTGTCGGCCGCGACCGTTTTCTGGTACGCCGAGCCAGTGGTACCCCCACCATTGGTGTCTCCCGTCGAGTCCCCACAGTGCCTGAAGAGGTCCCGGCTCCGGGCAGCCATACGCGCCACGCGGGACACACCAGCACTTGTCATCGCACTCTAACGCACACGCCCCACGAGTTGACGGGAAACCCCTTGGTTAGCCGCGATGGATCCGCAGCGTAGCGAGGACATCCATCGCGGCACGCGAGCGGAAGCTCGCCGATCAGATGCGCCGTGCCACTTCCGTCGCCCAGTACGTGAGGATCATGTCGGCCCCGGCGCGCTTGATCGCGACCAGCGACTCGGTGATCATGCGGTCCCGGTCCACCCAGCCGTTGGCCGCGGCCGCCTCGATCATGGCGTACTCGCCGCTCACCTGGTATGCCGCCACCGGGACGTCCACCTCGTCACGCACGCGGGTGATGACGTCGAGGTAGGCCCCCGCCGGCTTGACCATGACGGCGTCGGCGCCCTCGGCGAGGTCGAGCCGGACCTCGCGCAGCGCCTCCTCCAGCGGCCCGGCGGGGTCCTGCTGGTGGGTGCTGCGGTCGCCGAACTGCGGCGCGCACTCGGCGGCGTCGCGGAACGGCCCGAAGAAGGCGGACGCGTACTTCACCGAATAGGACAAGATCGGGACATTTTCATAACCGGCCCCGTCCAGGGCGGAGCGGATCGCCCCCACCTGGCCGTCCATCATCCCGCTCGGCGCCACCATCTGCGACCCCGCGGCGGCCTGGGCCACCGCGATCGAGGCGTAGCGCTCCAGCGTGGCGTCGTTGTCCACGTCGCCGGACGGGGTGAGGATCCCGCAGTGCCCGTTGTCGGTGAACTCGTCGAGGCAGGTGTCGGCCATGACCACGACCGCGTCGCCGACCTCGGCGTTCACGTCACGCAGCGCCACCTGCAGGATCCCGTCGGGATCGTCGG
Source organism: Nonomuraea sp. NPDC051941 (assembly GCF_044593615.1). NCBI lineage: Bacteria > Bacillati > Actinomycetota > Actinomycetes > Streptosporangiales > Streptosporangiaceae > Nonomuraea > Nonomuraea sp. NPDC051941. The sequence goes on along the minus strand of NZ_JBIUCF010000042.1, from coordinate 107,535 downwards.
CGGCCGAGCCCCGCGCGTCCTTCACCGCGGGGATCCCGAACAGGATGATCCCCCCGACGCCCGCCTCCGCCGCCTCGTGCGCGGCCTTGCGGAGCGAGTCGCGGGTGTGCTGGAAGACGCCCGGCATCGAGGCCACGGGGTGCGGCTCGGCGAGGCCCTCCTTGACGAAGGCGGGCAGGATCAGGTCGGCGGCGTGCAACCTGGTGCCCGCCACCATCCGGCGCAGGGCGGGGCTGCGACGCAGCCGCCGCAGCCGGGCCACAGGGTACTGCGCGGTCATACGCCACTCCTCAATCGCGAGAACGCGAAGACTAGGAATTCACCTGGCTCTTCTCCTGGCGCCCCGGCGGTTCTGCGACGGCCGGCGCGGGGTGTCGCCCGCCGCCAGCGCCGCCTGGCGCTGCTTGGCCCCGTACTCGGCCACCGCGGCGGCCAGGGCGGAGGCCGACGGCTTGTCGGCCATCACGTCGACCCGGAGCCCGAACTCCTCGGCCGTCTTGGCCGTCTGCGGCCCGATGACGGCGATCACCGTGACGTTGTGCGGCTTGCCCGCGATGCCCACCAGGTTGCGCACGGTGGACGAGGACGTGAAGAGCACGGCGTCGAAGCCGCCGCCCTTGATCGCCTCGCGGATGGGCGCGGGCGGCGGCGCGGCCCGCACGGTGCGGTACGCGGTGACGTCGTCGCACTCCCAGCCCAGTTCGGTGAGCCCGGCCACCAGCGTGTCGGTGGAGATGTCGGCCCGCGGCAGCAGCACCCGGTTGATCGGGTCGAGCATCGAGTCGTACGGCGGCCACTCGGCCACGAGCCCCTCGGAGGACTGCTCCCCCGACGGCAGCAGGTCGGGCTTGACCCCGAACTCGACCAGGGCCTGCGCGGTCGCCTCGCCCACGGCCGCCACCTTGAGCCCGGCGAAGGCCCGCGCGTCGAGGCCGTACTCCTCGAACTTCTCGCGCACCGCCTTGACCGCGTTGGCGCTGGTGAAGGCCACCCACTCGTAGCGGCCCGTGACGAGCCCCTTGATGGCGCGGTCCATCTGCTGCGGCGTGCGGGGCGGCTCGACCGAGATGGTCGGCACCTCCTCGGGCACCGCGCCGTACGCGACGAGCTGCTCGGACAGGCTGCGCGACTGCTCCTTGGTGCGAGGCACCAGCACCCGCCAGCCGAACAGCGGCTTGGTCTCGAACCACGACAGCTTGTCACGCAGCCCCACGGCCTCGCCGACCACGATGAGCGCCGGCTCGGTGAACCCGGCGTGCTTGAGGTCGGGCTGGAGCCGGCCGAGCGAGGACACGACGGTGTACTGCTCGGTGGTGGTGCCGCCGCTGCTGACCGCGACGGGCGTGGTGTCCGGCTTGCCGCCCGCGATGAGCGCCTTGCCGATGGCCACGGCGTCGCCGATGCCGTTGTAGATCACCAGGGTGCCGCGGCAGGCGGCGTGCGCGGCCCAGTCCTGGTCCTGCGCGGCGTCCACGACCCGGAACTCGGGGACGGCGCTCGCGGCCGGGATGCCCGCATAGGTGAGGACGGCGGTCGCGGGCGGCACGCCGGGAACGATCTCGAAGTCCACCTCCGCCGCGGCGCAGGCCGCGACCTCCTCGGTGATCGAGGAGAACAGCATCGGGTCGCCCTCGCACAGGCGCACCACGAGCTGCCCGTGTTTGGCCCGCTTGACCAGCCTGTCCTTAATGTCGTCGTCCTCGACGACCTCGACGCCTTCGCGGCAGTGGCGCAGCAAGGGGCGGTGTTCTTCGTCGCCGAGCACCACGGCGTCGGCCTTGGCGAGCAACTCGGCGGCGCGGAGCGTGAGCAGGTTGGGATCGCCGGGTCCCGCGCCCACGAAGGCGACGAATCCGGAGGTTAGACTATCGGAGCTCAATGGGAATGCTCCCCCATCAATCTGTCGGCTCCTTCGGCGATCATCTCGACCGCCAGGAGGCGGCCCAGGTTCGCGGCCTCCGAAGGAGATCCGGCGGTGGACTTGCGGACCGCCTCGCGGCCGTCGATGGCGACGACCACGGCGGTCAGGTTCAGAGTGTGCCCGTCATCGGCCGCGAAAGCACCCACCGGAGCGGCGCAACCAGCCTCGAGAGCCGCCAGCACGGCTCGCTCGGCGGTCACCGCGGAGCGCGTGCGCGGGTCGTCGAGAACACTCAGGAACTCGATGAGGTCGGCCCTGTCGGACCTGCACTCCACGGCCAGCGCGCCCTGACCGGGAGCCGGCAGCAACTCCTCCACCTCGAAGATCTGTGCGATTTCGGCGTCACGGCCGATCCTGGTCAGGCCGGCCGAGGCCAGCACGACCGCGTCGAGCTCACCTGAGGTTACCTTGCCGATACGCGTGTCGGCGTTGCCGCGGATCGGGACGTACTCCAGGTCGGGCCGGAGCGCGCTCAGCATGGCGATCCGGCGCGGCGATCCGGTGCCGACCCGGGCGCCGGGCGCCAGGTCGGCGAACTTGCGCGGGCCGACCAGCGCGTCGCGGTGGTCGTGCCGGGCCGGGATCGCCGCCAGCGTGAAGCGCGGGTCCTGCTTGGTCGGCAGGTCCTTCAGCGAGTGGACGGCGAAGTCGACCTCGTCCTCCATGAGCTTGTCGCGCAGCGCGCTGACGAACACGCCCGTGCCGCCGAGCTGCGCGAGGTGGGCCTTGGTCACGTCACCGAACGTCGTGACACCCACCAGTTCGACCGCGCGCCCGGTGAGCCGCGTGTAGTCGTCGGCCACCATCTGGGACTGCGTGGTGGCCATCAGGCTCCGGCGCGTCCCCAGCCGCAGAGCTCCCGACATCACAGCTCCACCTCCCTCACGGCCTCGGGCATCTTCGGATCGAGATTGAACAGCTCACGCAGCGCTTCCGCATAATGATCGCCGCCTGGGCAGGTGGCGAGTTGCTTGACACGCACCGTGGGCTCGTGGAGCAGCTTGTCGACGACCCGCTGCACGGTCATGGCGACCTCGTCGCGCGCCTTCTCGTCGAGGTCGGGCACCCGCATGAGCAGCCGGCCGAGCTCCGACTCGACCACGCTCGCCGCCTTGCTGCGCAGCGCCACCACGGTCGGGGTGACCTTGGCGGCCCGCTCCGCGTCGAGGTAGGCGCGCAGCTCCTCGGCCACGAGCGCGCGGACGGACTCGACGGCGTCGCCGCCGCGGGAGCCGATCCCGGACTCCTGGATGGTCTCCAGATCCACCAGCGTGACGCCGGGGACGGCCCGCACGCCCGGGTCGATGTCGTGCGGCAGCGCCAGGTCCAGCAGGAACGCCGGCCGGCTCAGCATGTCGGGCGTGATGACGTGCCGCCCGGCGCCCGTGCAGGTGATGACGATGTCGGCCCCGGCCAGCTCGTCGGCCACGGCGGCGAAGCCCACCGCACGGCCGCCGACGGACTCGGCCAGCCGCGCGCCGCGCTCGTACGTACGGTTGGCCACCACGATGTCGGTGACCCCGGCGCGCGCCAGCGTGGCGGCGGCCAGCGAGCTCATGGAGCCCGCCCCGACCACCAGCGCCCGCCGCCCGGCCAGGTCGCCCGCCAGGGCCAGGCCGGCGGAGACGAGGGACGCGCCCGCCTTGTCGATGCCGGTCTCGTGGTGCGCCCGCTTGCCGACCCGCAGCGCCTGCTGGACCAGCTCGTTGAGGGTGGCGCCGACGGTGCCGTGGCGCTGCGCCAGCTTGAGCGCCTGGCGGACCTGGCCGAGGATCTGGCCCTCGCCCAGGACCATGGAGTCGAGCCCGCACACCATGGAGAACAGGTGCTCGACGGCCCGCTCCTCGTAGTGCACGTAGAGGTGCGGCGTCAGCTCCTCGACCGGGACGCCCGAGTGGACGCCGAGCAGGCCGCTGACGGCGGTGACGGCGGCGTGGAAGCGGTCGACCGTGACGTAGACCTCGACCCTGTTGCAGGTCGAGACCACCATGGCCTCCGCGACGCAGGGATCCTGCTGCACGTCGTACAGGAGTTTGGCGAGCGCGTCACCCGTGATCGAGACGCGCTCCAAAAGCGCCACCGGAGCGGTCCGGTGGCTGAGTCCGATCGCCAGAACACTCATTGACTGTCCACCGCCATGAGTGGCCCCCCAGCCTTGCGTTGCTCGTGGAACGCGAGAATCTGCAGTTCGATAGATAGGTCGACTTTACGGACATCGACGCCGTCCGGGACGGAAAGCACAACTGGGGCGAAGTTCAGGATGCTGGTCACGCCCACGGAAATCACACGATCGCACACTTCCTGCGCCGCTGCCGCCGGTGTCGCCAGAACCACGATCGAGACTCCACGCCGCTTGATGACGGCTTCCAGTTCGTCGATGTGCTCAACATTCAACCCCGCGATGGTGTCGCCCACGACTCCGGGGTCGGCGTCCACGAGCGCCGCGACGCGGAAGCCCCTGGAGACGAAACCGCCGTAGTTGGCCAGCGCGCGGCCGAGGTTACCGACTCCGACGATCGCGACCGCCCAGTCTTGCGTCAGGCCGAGCTCGCGGGAGATCTGGTAGACGAGGTACTCGACGTCATAGCCTACGCCGCGCGTGCCGTACGAGCCGAGGTGTGACAGATCCTTGCGGAGCTTGGCCGAGTTGACGCCGGCGGCGACGGCCAGGTCCTCGGAGCTGACGGTCGCGATGCCCCGCTCGGCCATCCCGTGCAGCGCCCGGAGGTACAACGGAAGCCTGGCGACCGTCGCCTCGGGTATGCCGCGGTCACGGGGCTGGGACGGGCTCTTCACGTGCCGGAGCTCCAGGGGACGGGCGGTGTGGGGACCGCGTGAACGGAATCGAACCGTCTTTCAGGTTAATCCCTTTGTGAACCGATGCACAAAGTCGCGGCGGTAGCGTGTGCCTATGCATCGCATCACGTTGCTCGGGAAGCCCGGCTGTCACCTGTGTGAGGACGCGCGAGAGATCATCGCCAAGGTGGCGGGCGAGCTCGGGGTGCCGTGGGAGGAGATCAGCATCGAGTCCTCCGAGGAGCTTCAGGAGAAGTACTGGGAGATGATCCCGGTCACGCTGATCGACGGCGTGCAGCACGACTTCTGGCGGGTCGACGAGACCCGGCTGCGGGCGGCCCTCAGTACGTGACCGTCGGGAGCGGCACCACCTTCGCGGCGTTGACGTTGAGCTCGATGACGTTGGTGGCCAGCACCATCGCCTGCCGCTCGTTGACGAACCTCTCGACGTGGGGCTGGCGCTGGTGGTCGCGGTAGGCGACCTCGTCGCGGTAGAGCTCGTAGACGATGCGCTGCAGGGGGGCCGACTTGACCGCGTGGCAGGCGTACACGAGCGTGTCGGGCTCGCCCCGGCGCACGGCCTCGACGGTCGCCTCGGCCAGCCGGTCGAACGCCTCCCCGGCCCCGTCCATGATCGTGAAGACGGTGAGCAGGCCGTAGATGGTCGGTGAGGGCTTGCCGGAGCCGGGCTGCTGTTGCTGCTGCTGTTGGTGTTGCGGGGCGGGCGAGAACAGCTCGGCGCCCGGGTAGACCGCGCCGGTCCCCGGCATCGCGAAGTCGGGGCGCTGGGGCGGCGCCTGCGCGGCGGGCGGCGCGCCGTTCATGATGTAGCCGGTCGAGGGCCCCGAGTCGGGCGGCGGTGACATGCGCGCGGCGTAGTCGACCCCCTGGTCGCCCGCGCGGTATTCGGCCACCAGATCGCCCAGGCCCGACGACCTGCGCGGCGGGGAGGGTGGAAGCCCGGGACCGCCGGGAACGGGCTCAGGCATGCCCCTGGGGCCCGGCGGGGGCTGCATGGGCGCCTCGTCGCGGAACATGGGGCGCTCGTCGTGGTGCTGCGCGCGCTCCTCGCGACGCTGAGAGCGATCGTCCCGGCGCGAAGGGCGCTCGTCGCGGTCGGAGTCGAAATCGTCCTCGTCGTCGTCCTCGTACGGCGCCAGGGGCCGCAGCACGGTGTACCAGACGGCCGCCGCGGCGACGGCGAGCAGCGCCGTGGTGAACAGCGCCGGCACCGTGAACCTCATCGCACCCACGAGCGCCATCCCCGAGGGGACGATGACCGCCGACGCGTGCAGGTTGTCGGTGTCGTATTCGTCACCCTGGCGCCACTTGATCCCCGCCACCACGAGCATGCCGAGCATGATCAGGACGGCGACGACGTGCACGCCGAGCAGCAGCTTGTCGGGGATGATCGCCCAGAAGTTGGCGGCCGTCGGCAGCGACTTGCCCATCTCCTCGCTCTTGAGCGGGTCGAAGATGAGGATGGCCACCGACACGATCGTCAGGGCGATGCCGATCAGCCACGCGAGGAACCTCGGCGGCGCCTTCTCCGCCAGCAACTGGACCATGCCGACGGCCAGCCAGAGCGGCGCCAGCAGCGATCCCGTGATCTGGTAGATCCGGAACGTGACCGAGCCGAACCCGAAGACGTAGCCGATGCCGATCACGGCCAGTGACAGGCAAAGAGACACGACTGCAACGGTCCAGGCGATCAACCACCCCTCAGGCTCGTCGCGAAGTCGTTGAATCAGGGCGCCCACCGCGATCGCGGCCAGGAGCGCACCGGCGAAAGCTATGACGGCAACGAGGATCTCCATGATGACTCCAATGCTGCCGGACGAACCTCCCAGACCGGTAGCCGAAGAGGGAACGGGTCGGGAGACACGGTATCTGCCGATTACGCCTAGTCATGCCAGCAAGCTGTGGATTGTGGAATTTCCGGTTGATTTCTAGAGTGTTCGAGCACGCCGCACCCCTTACCCCTAGGGATACCGGATGCCTGACTCGTCACCGTTCGCCGGGCTGCTTGCGCCAACGGTCGCTGTGCCTGCCCGGACGGGCGAGCCCGCCGTGCGCGAAGAAGTGCCCGACGACATTCGCACGCTGGTGCTGCATGCCAAAAGTGGCTGCACCGATTCCTTTGGCACGCTCTACGACCGGTATGTGGATCTCGTCTACCGCTACATCTACTTCCGGGTGGGATCGCACCAATTAGCCGAGGACCTCACCAGCGAGACCTTCCTGCGCGCGCTGCGCAGGATCGGCGACTTCACGTGGCAGGGACGCGACTTCGGCGCGTGGCTCGTGACCATCGCCAGAAACCTGGTCACCGACCACTTCAAGTCCGGCCGCTACCGGCTGGAGATCCCGACGGGCGAGATCATCGACGTACCGCTCGACGGCTCGCACATCCCTGAGAACGCCGTGGTCAACGCGATCATCAACGACAGGGTGCTGCGTGCCGTACGAGATCTCAATCCCGAGCAGCAGGAGTGTGTGGTCCTGCGCTTTTTGCACGGCCTCTCGCTCGCGGAAACCGCGCTGATCATGGGGAAGAAGAGTGGAGCGATCAAAGCGCTGCAGTTCCGCGCCGTCCGGGCGCTGGCCAGGGCACTTAAGCACGATCTGGCGTAACTTCCCCCATCCGCATCTCGTTGTTCAGATGTCACTGCCGGATCCGTCAGGGAGCTGTCATGGGTAGGGCGCGCAGGGAGCGGGAGCTCGTGCTCGAGCACCTCGCGGAGCTGCGCAGCCTGCCGCTCGGAGGCATGCCCGAGCCCGCCTTCCGCGAGCGGCTGCGCGCGGAGATCCTGTCCGGCGCGCTCCTGGAAGCGCCCGAGCCGAAGGCACCCGCCCACCGCCGTCCGGCGCGCCGGCGGCCGCTGCTGTCGCAGCTGGCCACGCTGGGGCTGGCGGCGGCCTTGATGATCTCCTCCTTCGCCACGTACCAGTCGGTGCCGGGAGACTCCCTCTACCCGCTCAAGCGCGCCGCGGAGAGCACGCTCGTACGCCTCAGCAGCGACGACGCCGAACGCGGCGAACGCGAGCTCGACTCGGCCAAGACCCGGGCCAGGGAGGTCGCCACCCTGCTCGGCTCGGCCGAGGGCGGCCCGCTGGTCGGCAGGACGCTGAAGGACATGGAGGAGTCGACGCGCTCGGGCATCAGCAGGCTGGAGCGGGCGGAGCCGCGCTCCCCTAAGATCAAGACCTTCGCCCGCGACCAGAAGAAGGTGGTCGGGCCGATACTCACGCAGCTCGACGACTCACAACTTGCCCAGGCGGAGGGATACCTTGACTACATCGAGGGTCTGGTCGCGCCTGACTAGGAAAGTAAGCTGAGCGCCATGTGGCGGCTAATTCGACGAGGACACGAGGTGGCGCCCGAGGCCGCCGGCGAGGCCGCGGCGCAGGCGGCGGCCACCGTCGCCCCGGTGGAGCCGGACCTGCAGGCGGCGGCGTTCTTCGACGTCGACAACACGATGATGCGCGGGGCCTCGATCTACCACTTCGCCAGAGGGCTGGCGACGCGGGGCATGTTCACGACGTCCGACCTGATGAAGTTCGCGGTCGGGCAGGCCGTGTTCAGGCTGCGCGGCAACGAGAACCCCGAGCACATCGCGGTCGCCAGGGAGACGGCGCTGGCGTTCGTGGCAGGGGCCAAGGTCGACGACGTCGTACGCCTCGGCGAGGAGATCTACGACGAGGTCATGGCCGACCGCATCTGGGGCGGCACCCGTTCCCTCGCCCAGAGCCACCTGGACGCGGGCCAGCGCGTCTGGCTCGTCACCGCCACCCCCGTGGAGCTGGCCCGCGTCATCGCGCAGCGGCTCGGCCTGACCGGCGCCCTCGGCACGGTCGCGGAGACCCGTGACGGGATCTACACGGGACGCCTGGTGGGCGACCTCCTGCACGGTCCCGCCAAGGCGGAGGCGGTGCGGGCCCTGGCCCGCCGCGAAGGGCTCGACCTGACCCGCTGCACGGCCTACAGCGACTCGGCCAACGACCTGCCGATGCTGTCCCTGGTGGGCTCGGCGGTGGCCATCAACCCGGACAGCGAGCTGCGGGAGCACGCCAGGAAGCACGACTGGCCCATCAAGGACTTCCGCACCGGCCGCAAGGCCACCCTGACGGCCCTGCCCATCGCGGCCGGCGTGGGCGCCATAGCCGGCGGCATAGCCGCCGGCATCGCCCTCCGCCGCCACTACCGCAACTCGATCTAGCCGTTACGGCGAGTCGTCACCCTCTGAGGCGTTTGAAGAGCTTTTCGGCCTCCGGTTGCTTCCACTGCAGGCGGTTCCTGTCCTCCGGATACGGCTCCCACGGGACCGTCGTGAGGTCCAGCTTGGTGCCCGACAGCTCGGTGGCCAGCTCGTACATCGACTCCAGGTTCAGATCGGTCTTGACCGACCTGCGCACCATCTCCAGGAACGGCCTGAGCCGCTCGGGCGAGGACAACCCTGACCTGGCCTTCTTCAGCATCGCCAGCACGAGGGTCTGCTGCCGCTTCACCCGCTGGACGTCCGACCCGTCGCCGTAGTGCCGCAGCCGAACGTAGCCCAGCGCGGCCTCCCCGTTCAGCAGGTGCTTGCCGGCCGACAGCTTGAGCTTCGACGCCTTGTCGTCCACGGCCTTGGGCAGCGTGACCTCGACGCCCCCCAGCGCGTCCACCATGCCCTTGAAGCCCGAGAAGTCCACCTCCACCGAGTGCTGGATCCGCAGCCCGGTCAGAGACTCCAGCGTGCGCTTGAGACAGCCCGCCCCGCCGGTGTCGTACGCGGAGTTGATCATGCCGAACCTCGCGGGCGACGAGTCGCAGCGCGGGATCTGGACCATCGAGTCGCGCGGGACGCTGACGACGGTGGCGCGGCCGCGGTCGGCCGGGACGTTGACGATCATGATGGTGTCGGACCGCTTGCCGACGTTCTGCCTGGCCTGCATGGGGCCGTACTTGGCGTTGCCGTCGCCCTCGCGGGTGTCGGAGCCGATCACCAGCACGTTCCGCGTGCCGCTCATGTCCACGGCCTGCGAACCGGCGGGCGGCGCGGCCGTGTGCCGGCCGCTGACGAGCACGGCGGGCACGGCGACGGCGCTCGCCGTGGCCACCGCGACCAGCCCCGCCGTCCACCAGCCGCCCCACCGGCGGCGGGGACGCGCGCGCAGCAGGCGGTCGCGCTGGCGGACGAGCGTCGCGGGCGGCTCGTGCCCGATCTCCTCCCCGAGGTCCCGGAGCAGCTTCAGGTCGTCCATCGTCACTCCTCCTCCATGGGGTTGGTGTCGCCGAGTGCGGCCCGCACCTTCCGCCTGCCCCTGTTGAGGCGGGAGCGCACGGTCCCGATGGGGATGCCGAGCGCCCGCCCGACCTCCTCGTACGTGAGATCGCCCCAGGCGATGAGCAGCAGCACGTCCCGGTCCTTGGCGGGCAGCGCCGCGAGGGCCCCGGCCAGCTCGGCGCGGACGGCCTGGGCGGTGACCCCGGCGGCCACCCGGTCCGCGGGCGACTCCACGTCGGAGTCGACAGGGGCGCGCAGGAGGGCCCGGTAGCGGGCCGCCTCCTTGCGGTGGTGCCGGGAGATGAGCTTGGTGAGGATGCCGAAGAGCCACGGCCGGGCGTCCGGGTACGCCAGGTCGTAGCTCTTCCTGCGTGAGAAGGCGACCAGGAACGTCTCGCCGACGAGGTCCTCGGCCGGCTCTGGGCCGAGGCGTTTGGAGACGTACCGGTAGAGCATCGCGGAGTAGCGGTCGAAGAGCTCGGCGAACGCCTCGGGTTCGGTCCACGAGGCGCTCACGAGCTCCGCATCCGCACCCCTGGTGGCGGGTTGCGTGATCATCTCCGCCCTTCTTTGGGGGGATCGGTCACGGATGTCTTGCCACAACCCGCCCAGAGGGTTCACAGCTCCTTGAGCTGACCCCCGTCGATCACGAACTCGGCGCCGGCGGTGCTGCCGGAGCGAGGCGACGCGAGCAGGGCGACCGCGTCGGCGATCTCCTGCGGGTGGACGAGCCGCCCCGTGACCATCTTCATCGAGGCGGGCGCGACCTCGTTGATCACGCTCTCCTTGTCGGAGCCGGCCATGCCCGCGAAGACCTCGGCCGCGCCGCCCTCCTTGGTCCACCAGTCCGTCAGCACCGCGCCGGGCATCACCGTGTTGACCCTGACGCCCTGGGGCCCGTACTCCTCCGAGAGGGACTTGGTGAGCTGGTTCACGGCCGCCTTGGCGGCGCCGTAGTCGACGTTGACGGGGCCGGCCTGCCTGCTCATGGTGGAGGAGACGTTGACGATCGAGCCGCCGCCCCGCTCCAGCATGATGGGCAGGGCCGCCCGGATCATGCGCACGACCGCGAACAGGTTGAACTCGAACATGGCCGCCCAGTCCTCGTCGGAAGGCGTCAGGAACCCGGCGCGCGGCAGCGTCGCCCCGGGCGGCGGGCCGCCGGCGTTGTTGACCAGGATGTCCACCCCGCCGAACTCCTCCACGGCCCGCGCCACGACCCGCGCGGGCGACTCGGGGTCCATCAGGTCCACGGGCACGTGCACGACCTTGTCGGGCCACTCGTCCGTACGGGTCCGCGAGGCCGCCACGACGTGGGCGCCCTCCTCGGCCAGGGTGGTGGCCACGGCCAGTCCGATGCCCTTGGACGCGCCCGTGACGACGGCGACGCGGCCGGAAAGCTGAAGATCCATGGGATGCCTCCCGATGTTTTGGCGAATTCATCTTTGTCGCCCGTTGAACACCGGAGGCACTCCGCAGGTTTCACACGAAGGGCGGGAAGGCGTGTCCTCGGCGCAGCCGCAGCTCGTTGAGCATCTGCTGGATGACCTCGCGAACGTGGTCGGTGAGGTTGAAGACCACCATCGGGTCGTCGGCCGCGGACGGCTCGTACTCGTCGGTGCGGATCGGCTCGCCGAACTCGATCATCCACTTGGACGGCAGCGGCACCAGCCCGAGCGGCCCGAGCAGCGGGAAGAACGGCGTGATCGGCAGGTAGGGCAGCCCGAGCATCCTGGCCAGGAACTTCAGATCGCCGACCTTGGGATAGATCTCCTCGGCCCCGACGATCGCGGTGGGCACGATCGGCACCCCCGCGCGGATGGCCGAGGCCACGAAGCCGCCGCGGCCGAACCGCTGCAGCCGGTAGCGGTCGCCGAACGCCTTGCCGACGCCCTTGAAGCCCTCGGGGAACACCCCGACCAGCTCACCCTTGCGCAGCAGCCGGTCGGCGTCCTCAGGGCAGGCCAGCGTGTGGCCGGTCTTGCGGGCCAGGTGGCTGAGCACCGGGAGCTGGTAGACCAGGTCGGCCCCGAGCAGCCGCAGCGGCCGGGCGGCCTCGTCGTGCAGGGCCACCTGCAGCATCAGCGCGTCGACCGGCAGCGTGCCCGAGTGGTTGGCGACGACCAGCGCCCCGCCCTCGTCGGGGATGTTCTTCAGCTCGACCGTCTCCACCCGGAACCAGTCGGTGTAGAGCGGCCTGATCAACTCCAGGACCACCTTGTCGGTCAGCTCGGCGTCGTAGCCGAACTCGTCGACCTCGTAGTCGCCGTCGACGCGCCTGCGCAGGAAGGCCAGCAGCCTGGCCACCCGGTCGGGCTCCTCGAACGACGGCGCCGCGCTGATCGGGATCACCACGGCGTCCTGTTGTTCCTGGGGAACGCTCAACTCCGCACACCTCCGAGCGGGTGCAGGCCGTGCGAGCGCAAGAAGTCGTCGAACGCCGCTCCGGTCGTGAACTTGGGCTTCCATCCGAGCGCCGCCTCCAGCGCGGAGGTGTCGACCGCGCGCCCATGGCACATCAGCCTGACCTGCTCGGGCGAGTATTCGACCAGCCCGATCCTGCGTACGGCGTTGCCCAGCACCTTGAACGCGGGCGAGGGCAGCGGCATCGAAGGCCGGCCCGCCCGCCTGGCGCACTGCGACAGCAGCAGCACGCCTGCCCCGGCCACGTTGAACGTGCCGGGGTGCTCCTCCGTCGCCATCCGGCGCAACACCTCGACCGCGTCGTCCTCATGGATGAACTGCAGTCGCGGGTCGAAGCCGAACACGGTCGGCAGCACCGGCTGGGAGAAGTAACGAGTCAGCGGCGAGTCGACGCCGGGACCCATGAAGTTGGCAAAGCGCAGCATCGACACCGTCACGTCGGGACGTCGCCGGGCGAAGCCCCGGACGTAGCCCTCGACCTCGACAGCGTCCTTGGCGTAGCCGTGGGTGGGGCCGTCGTGGGGCTCCAGGTCCTCGGTGAACACCGCGGGATCCCGCGGCGACGAGCCGTAGACGGCGGTGGTGGAGCGGACCACCACGCGCCGCACGGTCGCCGACCGCTGGCAGGCACCGAGCAGTTGCATGGTGCCTATCACGTTGTGCTCTTGCATGGCGGCCCTGCCACCGCTCCTCGACGGAGCGCTGACCAGGCTCATGTGCACAACGGTGTCGATGTCGGCAGCCGCGATCACCTGAGCGATGTCAGGGCTGCGCAAATCCACCCGAACGAACTCAGTCCGGCCGAGAGAGATGCCGCCGTCCCGTGTTAGCCAGGGGGGCGGCACGGTGTCAACTCCTATGACGCGGCTGATGTCCGGGTCGGACGAGAGAATGCTCGCCACCCGGGCGCCGATATGGCGCGAGACCCCGGTGACCAGCACGGTGTGGGTCATCAGCGCCTCGCAGCTGCGTAAGTTACTTCTTGTTACGCCGCTGGATGCGCGTCTTCTTGAGCAGCTTGCGGTGCTTCTTCTTAGCCATCCGCTTGCGGCGCTTCTTGATCACAGAGCCCACGGGACCCCCAGGTACTGATAGCAAGTCTGACCGGAGTGCGAGCGCACACCGGCTCACAGACTACCGGCGATCGACGGTGGATCGCCCCACCGGGGGGTGAGAGCCCGGTCGCGCCTTCCGGCGGCCGGGCCCCTCCCGGGACAGCTTTCACGACATTCACGACATGACGGGTCACGTCGCTACTTCAGCCTGCCTCGATGTAGGCCTCCCGCAGATAGTCGTGTACCGCCTGCTCAGGCACCCTGAACGACCGGCCGACACGGATGGCCGGCAACTCGCCAGAGTGGACGAGCCGGTACACCGTCATCTTGGACACCCTCATGACCGTCGCCACTTCCGCGACGGTCAGGAACTTCACCTCACTGAGAGGTCTTTCGCCTGCACCCATCGGACGCCTCTTCCGCACGTGTTTCCGGGTTATCCCCACTGGTGCCATTGCTCACGCACGTGTACTGCCGTCAGCGTAAGTCGGGACTCCGGGTGCGCAAACCCCCTAGTTTCTCAGTCGCCGGAGCCGCCTGTCAGCCGAACCAGCGAAATCGCTGGTGAGCAGCCGGGCAGAGCACCTCACCTGGACGTTGGAACTGTCCAAGTTGCCACACATAAGAGTCGCCGGAGCCCCATCAAAAGTTGGCAAAGGGACAGCGAGCCTCTTGGAATGCAGGCGCGAAAAGACGGTATCGGGAGGGCCGAATTCGACTCAAAGGGCTCGTGAGACCTGAGTGACGATCCGCTCCGTCAGCGGAGTGTAAAAGCGCGGTAGCACATTGTCATCGAGCGGGACGACCACGTCAATCTTTCCTTCGGCCTCGCCGAGGAAGAGTCCGGGGTCGTTGCTGTCGGCGAACGCCACTGTGTGCGCACCGGCCTCTCCCGCCGCTCCCGCCCAGCCGTGGTCGGCGATCACGAGGTCAGGAAGCTCCCCGCCGAGCTCGTCGATCATGTGGCACATGGGCGTGGCGTCGTGGGTGTGCACGAACGCGCCCCGGTCGTCGAGCATGGCGACGTCCTGCAAATAGCGGATCTTCCGCCGACGCCCGAAATTGGGCCCGGAGTACGACCATCCCTCGCCCGGCGCGAGCAGTTCGGCCCCGCGCTCGGCGCAGAGCCGCGCCAGCGGCAGGTGCACGGCGAGGAGCCCGGTCGGGTGCCCGGTGGCGAGCAGGACGCGCGGGTTCTCCCGCGACAGCACGGCGGCGATGGACTCGGCCATGTCGTCGAGCGCGTCGATCACCAGGTCGGGGTCGATGGTGTCCTGGCCCCAGCGGTGGTCGGGGTCGGAGACCACGCCGGCCGACTTGGCCATCAGCGCCAGGATGTCGCGGTACGACCACGGCTGGTCGAAGGTCAGGCCCAGCTTGTAGTGCGGGTCGCCGTTGGCGAGCGAACTGTAGTGGTCGAGGTTGTTCTCTCGGGGGGTCGCGACGTCGCCGGCTATTCGAGTCTGGACAAGGTGCTCTCGTAGTTGGTCGCGGCTAAGCACAGCACTTCCTCGTTAGGGCATTGGATCGAGGCCGTGCAGGGGGAACACCGCATGTCGGGTCGCCATGACAGCACGGTCAATGGGGTCCGCTGGGTCATAACCACCAGAGATGTCGCGAAATTCCGGATTGCGGCCATCCGTCATCGTGAGCGGCGGCGTCTCGCCCGTACGCTCCCTGACGAACTGGCGCCAGCTCTCGCTCGTCGGGGTGGCCGGATCGATCGGGTGACCCGCCAGCTCGGCGATGAGATGGGTCCACGCCCGCGGCACCACCTGCACCAGCTCGTAACCGCCGCCGCCGGTGGCGATCCACCGGCCGCCGGCGGTCTCGTGGGCCAGCTGGTGCAGGGCCGCGTACGCGGCCCGCTGGCCGTCGACGCTGAGCATCAGGTTGGCCAGGGGGTCGAGCGCGTGGCTGTCGCAGCCGTGCTGGGTGACCAGGATCTCCGGCCTGAACTCGTGCAGTAGCGGCGGCACGACCGCGTGGAAGGCCCGCAGCCACCCCGAGTCGCCGGTCCCCGCGGGGAGCGCGACGTTGACGGACGTGCCCTCCGCCCCGGTCTCCTCCGGGAAGCCGGTGCCGGGGAACAGCGTGCGCGGGCTCTCGTGCAGGCTGATCGTCAGGACCCTGGGGTCGTCGTAGAAGGCCGCCTGGACACCGTCGCCGTGGTGGACGTCCACGTCCACGTACGCGATGCGGCCGGCCCCCTGCCTCAGCAGCCAGGCGATGGCCAGCGCGGGATCGTTGTAGACGCAGAAGCCGCTCGCGGCGGAGCGCATCGCGTGATGGAGGCCGCCGGCGACGTTGACGGCGTGCTCGGCCGAGCCCTCCCAGACCGCGCGGGCGGCGGCCAGCGAGGCGCCGGCGATCAGCGCGGAGGCGTCGTGCACGCCCTGGAACGCGGGGTTGTCCGGGGTGCCGAGCCCGGCGCCGAGGTCGGGCCGCCCGGAGGCGGACACGCGCTTGACGGCCTCGATGTAGTCGCTCGTGTGGACCATGGCCAGCTCGGCGTCCGTCGCGGGCTCGCAGCCGGCCATCTCGACCTTGTCGAGCACGCCGAGCGCGCGGGCGAGCGCCATGGTCAGCTCGACGCGCACGGGGGCGAGCGGATGGCTCGGGCCGAAGTTGTAGGAGGTGAGAGCGTCGTCCCAGATCACCCGCGCCGACCGGCTCATCCCTGTCCTCTCCCTGGCTCTTGGGGCGACGTTACCCCAGGGCAGACGCGACGTTGTAGTCCAGGGCCAGCCAGCCGATCTAGAAATTTCATGATTAGGGTCGTAGCGTGCGGCGAACCTTCCTCAAGATCGTGCGCTACTTCAGACGCCCCAGGGTCTTCGACACGACGCTCGTGGTCGTGCTCTCCCTTCCCGCCCTGATCGCGCTGTTCTTCATGCTTCGCCGGGGCGACATGAGATCCGTCCCGAGCGCGGTGTTCTACCTGGCGGGCATGCCGTTCCTGCTCATGCGCCGCCGCAGGCCGCTCGTCACCGTCGCGCTGGTGACCGCTGTGGACATCGCGAGCATCGCCACCGTTACGGCGCTGAACAGCGGCGTGGCCGCGTCCATCGCGCTCTACAGCGTGGGCCGCTACACCGCGGGCCGCACGACCGCGATCGCGACGGCGGCGGTGTTCGCCGCGTACGCGACGGCGGCGGAAGTGCTCAGGCAGATCACCGGCGGCTGGGTGATCTCCCTGTTCTCCGTCGGCGTGCCCGTGGGGATCGGGCTGATCGTCCGGCTCAGGACCGAGCTCGCCGAGCGCGGCCGGCGCGAGGCCGCCGACGCGGCCGTGCGCGCCGAGCGGCGGCGCATCGCCAGGGAGCTGCACGACGTGGTCGCCCACCACATCACCGTCATCAACGCCCTGGTCGGCGGCGCGCGGGCGACGCTCCCGCCCGAGCAGGAGGTCACCAGGAACGCGCTGGAGAGCGCGGAGCAGACCGCCCGGCAGGCGATGTCGGAGATGCGCCACCTGCTGGACGTGCTCAGGGCCGACGGCAGCGAGGGCCCCGACGCCGCGACCGGGGTGGGCGCGGACCGGCTACCCTCGTTGATCAAGGAGGCGAAGTCGGCGGGGCTGCCAGCCAGCCTGGTCGTGACGGGCGAGCCCGTCGCCCTGCCCGCGACCGTCGACCACGCCGTCTACCGGATCGTGCAGGAGGCGCTGACCAACACCCGCAAGCACGCGACCAGCGCCAGGGCGAGCGTGCGGCTGGCGTACGAGCCCCGGGCCGTGGAGGTCGAGGTGGTGGACGACGGGCTGGCGGCGGGCGGCGGCACGCCGGGGTTCGGGCTCGGCGGCATGGCCGAGCGGGTGGCGTTATGCGGCGGCCAGCTCTCGACCGGGCCCCGCCCAGAAGGAGGCTTCCGCGTGCACGCCCGCATCCCCCTGGAGGCGCCGTGAAGATCAAGGTACTGCTGGCCGACGACCACGAGCTGGTCCGCAAGGGCTTCCGGCTGATGCTCGACGCGCAGCCCGACCTCGGTGTGGTCGGCGAGGCCGCGGACGGGGCCGAGGCGGTGGAGCTGTGCCGGCGGCTGCGGCCCGACGTGGTGCTGATGGACCTGCACATGCCGGGTCTCGACGGGGTGCGCGCGACCGAGCTGATCACCGCGGAGCTGCCGGAGGTGCGGGTGCTCGCGCTGAGCACGTTCGACCTGGACGAGAACGTGGTCGCGGCGCTCAGGGCGGGCGCCGGCGGGTTCCTGCCCAAGGACGTCTCCCCCGAGGAGCTCATCGAGGGGGTGCGCGTGGTGCACCGGGGCGAGTCGGCCGTCGCGCCGCGCCTGCTGACCCGGCTGATCGGTGCGTTCATCCACGTGTCCCGCCCGAGGCAGGTACCCGCCGAGCTGGACGGGCTGACCGACCGCGAGCGGGAGGTCCTCGTGCTGATCGCCCGCGGCAGGTCCAACACCGAGATCGCCCAGGACCTGTCCGTCTCCCCCTCGACCGTCAAGAACCACGTGACGAGCCTGTTCGCCAAGATCGGCGTCAGGGACCGGGCGCAGGCCGTGATCGTGGCATATGAGGCGGGGCTGATCCGCCCAGGAGAGTAGGACCACGCTCCCAGACCCCCTCGCCGGAGACGGTTCCCGGGCAGGAGGAAACCGGGCACGCGCGACGGCACGCTGGGATCATGAGCGCGATACGAGCTACGAACCTGAGCAAGCGCTACGGCGGCACCACGGCCGTCTCAGACCTGTCCTTCGACGTCGAGCCGGGCCAGGTGACCGGATTCCTGGGGCCGAACGGGGCCGGCAAATCGACGACCATGCGCATGATCCTCGGGCTCGACCGGCCGTCCGGCGGCTCGGTGCTCGTGGACGGCCGGCCGTACGGGGAGCTGAGGCATCCGCTGAGCAAGGTGGGCGCGCTGCTGGACGCCAAGGCCGTGCACGGCGGGCGGAGCGCGTACAACCACCTGCTGGCCATCGCCCAGAGCAACGGCATCCCCGCGGGCCGCGTGAACGAGGTGCTGGACGCGGTGGGCCTGCGCGAGGTGGCCAGGCGGCGGGTCGGCGGGTTCTCGCTGGGCATGTCGCAGCGGCTGGGCATCGCCGCGGCGCTGCTCGGCGACCCGGAGATCCTGATCTTCGACGAGCCCGTCAACGGGCTCGACCCCGACGGCATCCTGTGGATCCGCACGTTCATGCGCAAGCTCGCCGCCGAGGGCCGGACCGTGTTCGTCTCCAGCCACCTGATGAGCGAGATGGCGCAGACGGCCGACCACCTGATCGTGATCGGCAAGGGTCGGCTCATCGCCGACACGAGCGTGCAGGAGTTCATCGGGCGCAGCTCTCAGGGGTACGTACGGGTCCGCTCGCCTCGCCTGGCCGAGGTGGCCGAGCTGGTCAAGGTCGGCGAGCTGCACCCCGACCACCTGCGCGTGACCGCGATGAACACGCTCGAGATCGGCACCCTCACCGCGCGGGCCGGGATCCCGCTGGAGGAGCTGACGTTCGTGCAGCCCTCGCTCGAAGCGGCCTACATGGAGCTCACCAAGGACAGCCTGGAGTTCTCGTCATGATCGACATCCTCAGGTCCGAATGGACCAAGATCCGCTCGGTCCGCTCGACGGTGTGGACGCTGGCCGTCACCGCGCTGCTGATGCTGGGCATGGGCGCGCTCATCAGCATCGCCGCGAAGAACTCGGCCGACGGGCCGATCGACGCACCGCAGGCGATCATGATGGGGCTGGTCGGCACCATGTTCGCCTCGCTGTCCATGGCCACGCTGGGCGTGCTGGTCATCTCCAGCGAATACCGCACGGGCGGCATCCGCACGTCGCTGATGGCCGTGCCCAAGCGCATGAGCCTGCTGACCGGCAAGATCGTGGTGTTCACGGCGGTGTCCCTGGTCGTCTCCACGGTCGCTTCCGGGGCCTCGGTCCTCGTCAGCCTGATGGTCACGCAGCCGCCGGCGCTCGAGACGGGTGACGTGGTCCAGGCCGTGCTCGGCGGCGGCCTCTACCTGACCGCCTGCGGGCTGTTCGGGCTGGGGCTGGGCACGCTCATCCGGCACACGCCGGGCGCGATCGTCTCGGCCATCGCGCTGATGCTGGTCCTGCCGCAGGTGACGACCATGCTGCCCGGGCAGTGGGGCAAGACCGTGTCCGACTACTTCACCACCAACGCGGGCTCCCAGATCGTGATGCCCCGGGGCGGCAGCTCGCTCGGCCCGTGGAACGGGTTCGGCGTCTACCTCGTCTGGGTCGTGATCGCCATGATCGCGGGGGCCGTCCTGATGCAGAAGCGGGACGCCTGAGATCACTCGGCGCGGAGGGCGATGACGGGGTCCAGCCGGCCCGCCCTCCGCGCCGGCGCCACGCCGAAGAACACCCCGACCGCCGCCGACACCCCGAACGCCAGCGCGATCGACCACCACGTGATCGACGCCGGCACCTCGGTGAACGTCGCGATGGCCAGCGAGCCGCCCACCCCGAGCACGATCCCGGCGAGCCCGCCGATCGTGGTCAGCAGCACCGCCTCGATGAGGAACTGGGCCAGGATGTCGCGCTGCCTGGCCCCCAGCGCCTTGCGCAGCCCGATCTCCCGGGTGCGCTCGCGGACGCTGACCAGCATGATGTTCGACACGCCGACGCCGCCGACCAGCAGCGAGATGCCCGCGATGGCGGCCAGCACGCCGGTGAGCATGCCGAGCACGCTGCCGATCGTGCCGAGCAGCGCGGTCTGCGTGACCGCCGAGAACTGCTCGCCCGGATACCGCGCCCGCAGCGCCGCGGTCACCTTCTCCGACAGCGGATCGATCTCGTCCGGCCCGGACGCGCCGACCGCCAGGCCGTTGATCCGCTCGATCCCGAGCAGCCGCTGCGCCGTCGTCACCGGGATGTGGATCTCCTGGTCGCGGGAGAGCCCGAACGTCTGCCCGATCTCGGCGTACACGCCCACCACCCGGAACCTGGCCCCGGCCACCGTCACCTGCCGCCCGATCGGGTCCAGGTCGCCGAACAGCCGGTCGGCCACCTCCGAGCCGAGCACCGCCACCCTGCGCCGGGTGTCCACGTCGGTCTCGCTCAGCGGGCGGCCCTTGTCCAGGGGGCGCTCGAAGATGTTGACGAGGTTCTGGTCGGTGCCGATCACCGTGACGAAGGCCTCGGCCCTGCCGACGCGTACGGTCTCGCCCGACTGCAGCGAGACCGTCACCTTCGACGGGTCGCCCACCACGCGCCGCAGATAGGCCACGTCGGCCAGGCCCAGCTTGCTCTGCGTCGGGGCGGCGCCCAGGCTGATGCGGCCGGGGACGACGAGGATGATGTTCGTGCCGAGGCCAGAGATCTGCTTCTCGATCTCGTCCTTCGCGCCGGTGCCGATGGCCACCAGGATCACCACGGCCAGCACGCCGATGATCACACCCAGCATGGTCAGCGCGCTGCGCAGCCGATTCACCCGCAGAGCTTCCAGGGCCATCGCAAAGGCTTCGCTGGACCTCACGCCGTGTCCTTCTCGATCAATCCGTCCCGTACGTGGATCTGCCGCCGGGCGTGGGCGGCGACCTCCGGCTCGTGCGTGACGAGCACCACCGCCACCCCGCCCTCGCCGTTGAGGCGGTCGAGGATGGCCATGACCTCGGCCCCGTTGGCGGTGTCGAGGTTGCCCGTGGGCTCGTCGGCCAGCAGCACCTTGGGCTCCCCGACCAGCGCCCTGGCGATGGCGACGCGCTGCTGCTCGCCGCCCGACATCTGGGACGGCCGGTGCTCCAGCCGGTGCCCGAGCCCGACCGCCTCCAGCGCCGTACGGGCCCGCGCGCGCCGCTCGGCCCGGCCGACCCCCCGATAGACCAGCGGCAGCGCCACGTTGTCCAGCGCCGACGTCCTGGCCAGCAGGTGGAAGGACTGGAAGACGAAGCCGATGGTCTTGTTCCGCAGCTCGGCCAGCTCGGTGTCGGACAATCCGGAGATCTCCACCCCGTTGACCTTGAGCACGCCCGAGCTGGGACGGTCGAGGCAGCCGAGCAGGTGCATGAGCGTCGACTTGCCGGACCCGGAAGGCCCGACGATGGCGGCGAACTCGCCCTGGTCGATCCGGAGCGACACGCCGCGCAGCGCCTCCACGGCCACGCCGTCGAGCTGGTAGCGCCGGGTGAGGTCCACCGCCTCGATGGCGGCCGTCATGGGATCCGCTGCCCTTGCCGTACGGAGTCCGCGCCCTTGACCACGATCCGGTCGCCCACGGACAGCCCGCTCAGCACCTCGACCACCGCGTCTCCCTGGGCCCCCAGCTTGACCACGCGGCGCTCCGCGGCGCCGTTCCTGATCGCCCAGACCACGCTCTCGCGCCCGCTGGAGACGATGGCCGAGGCCGGGGCCGAGACGGCGGAGGGCGACTCGCGCACGGTCAGCCGCGTGACGGCGCTCATGCCCGGCTTGGGGGTGGGCGCCTTGGAGCCGTCGTCGAAGGCGCCTGGCCCGAGCGTGAGCCGTACCGGGTAGCTGACGCCGCCCGTGGTGCCCTCCATGGGGGTGACGCCGATGCCGGTCACCACGGCCGTGTACGTGGCGCCGGGCACCGCGTCCAGCTCGACGCCGGCCCGCACGCCCTTCTTGACCAGCAGCACGTCGGTCTCGTCGACGTCGGCGTCCAGGGTGAGCTCGGAGACGTCGGTGACGGTGACGATGGAGTCGCCCGCCGAGACGGGGACGCCCGCCACGACCGGGCTGCCGGAGGTGGAGCCGCCCGTCGACGGCAGGGACGGGAGCTGCTGCCCGCCGCCGGGCAGCCGGCTGAGCAGCCCTTCGACGCCGCTCCCGGCCCCGCCGCCGCCCGAGGCGCGGCCGAGCGTGACGACGCCGCCGAACGGCGCCTTGATCGTGAGCGACCTGACCGTGCTCTCCGCCGCCTTGACCGCGGCCTTGGCCTGCGACTTCGAGGCCGCCTGCAGCGAGGCCATGGAGCGGGACAGCCCGCCCGTCACGCCGGACATCAGGCCGCTGATGGAGCGGTTGAGCTGGGCGGTGATCGAGGCCAGGGCCCTGGTCTGCGCCTTGTGCTGGGCCTGGGCGAGGTCGATGGCGTTCAGGAGCTGCCGGCGCGTCTTCGCGTCCTCGACCTTCTTCGCCTCCTTGCGGGCCCTGGCGAAGTGGGCGGCCACCTTGCGGTCGAACGCCCGGGTGTCGAACGACGGCAGCCGGACCTCCGGCGTGCCGAAGCTCGCGGGGGTGGCCACCTTGGAGGCCTGGCGGGCCTGCCGGAGCTGGCTCTGGGCCTGGGGCGAGCTGATCCTGACCAGGATCTGGCCCTTGCGCACGCGGTCGCCCTCGCGGACGTACAGCTTGGCGATCGTGCCCTGGGCGGGCGAGCGCAGTGTCGCGGAGGCACGCGCGCCGATCGTGGCGGGGGCCTCCACGACCTCCGTGACCGGGCCCCGGCCGACCTCGCCGACCTGGACCGCGGGCGGCGACTCGGAGGAGCAGCCGGTCAGTACGAAAAGGACGAGCAGCGGCGCGACGCCGCGACGTAACGTCACCCGACCCATCGTAGGAGTGAGGCCGGCCGGTCTCTCAGCCGGAGGCGAGCTGGCGCCCCCGGTCGCGGGCGGCCTCGATCGCGGCCAGGAACGCGGCCCGCACGCTGTGCCGCTCCAGCTCCGCGATGGCGGCGATGGTCGTGCCGCCCGGCGAGGTGACGGCCTCGCGCAGGATCACCGGGTGCTCGCCCGAGTCGCGCAGCATCACGGCGGCCCCGACGATCGACTGGGTGACCATGTCGAGCGCGGCGGCCCGCGGCATGCCGAGCAGGATGCCCGCGTCGACCATGGCCTCGACCAGGTAGAAGAAGTAGGCCGGGCCGCTGCCGGACAGGGCCGTGGCGGCGTCCTGCTGGGACTCGGGGATGCGCAGCACCTTGCCGACCGGGCTGAGCAGGCCCTCGGTGCGCTTGAGGTGCTCCTCGCCCGCGTGGGCGCCCGCCGAGATCACGCTCATCGCCTCGTCGAACCTGATCGGCGTGTTGGACATCACCCGGACCACGGGCACGTCCACCCCGAGCCGCTGCTCCACGAACGCCGTCGTGATGCCGGCCGCGGCGGTGATCACGAGCCGGTCGGCGGGCACGTACGGGGCGATCTCGGCCAGCAGCGTGGCCATGTCCTGCGGCTTGACGGCCAGGATGAGGGTGTCGGCGACCTTGGCGGCCTCGGAGTTGGAGACGGTGCGCACGCCGTACGTCTCGCGCAGCGCCTGCGCCCGCTCGGTCCGGCGGCTGGTCGCCATGATGTCGCCGGGCTTGAACCCGGCGCGCAGCAGACCGGACAGCAGGGCCTCGCCCATCTTGCCCGTGCCCAGAATCGCAATCATTGGGGCAGCCTACCGTCGGCTCACCAGCGACCTGAGGAAGAAGGCCAGGTTGCGGGGGCGCTCGGCCAGGCGGCGCATGAGGTAGGCGTACCAGTCGGAGCCGTAGGGGACGTAGACGCGCATCCTGGTGCCCTGCCCAGCGAGGCGGAGCTGCTCGTCGGGGCGCACGCCGTACAGCATCTGGTGCTCGTAGCCGGTGGCGTCGCGGCCCTCCAGGACGGCGAGCGTGGAGGCGATCCGCACGAGCCTGGGGTCGTGGGTGGCGACCATGGGGTAGCCGGTGCCGGCCATCAGGACCCGCAGGCACCGTACGAAGGAGCGGTCGATGTCGGCGGGCCTGGCGTAGGCCCCCGGGGCGGTGTACGCGCCCTTGCACAGGCGCACCCGGGCCCCGCCGAGCTTCTCGCAGCGATCCAGCGAGTCCGGCAGGTACGCCTGCACCACCACGCCCACGTCGGGATGGTCCTTGCGCAGCGCGGCGTGCACGGAGTGCAGGCCGGGGATCGTGTCGTGCTCCTCGGCGTCGAGCGTCACCGTGACGTCACGGGCCGCGGCGGCCCGGCAGATCGCGGCGGCGTGGTCGAACGCGAGCCCCTCCGACAGCCGCAGCCCGAGCGCCGTCAGCTTGACCGACACGTCGGCGCCGGCGGGCAGCAGGGCCAGCAGCCGCAGGTATTCGGCGACCCCCTCCTCGGCCTGCGCCTGCTCGGTCACCTCCTCGCCGAGGTGGTCGACGGTGACGAGCAGCCCCTTGCGGGTCAGCTCGCCGATCACCCCGCGCACGTCACCGGCGACGAAGCGCCCGACCACGCCCGCGGTCAGCGGCGACGTCGAGATGAGGCGCTCGGCGCGTTCGCTCTTGGATATGGCAATAAGGGCCTGACGGAGCACGTGAACCACACTAAACCGGGGCATGATGAACCGCGGAACACTCCTGTCCGTCGAATGGGTATGCGTGCAATGACTGCGACTCTCCTGGCCGGTTGTCTGGTGCTCGCGACGAGTTGCGGCGCGGTGGCGCCCGCCGAGCGGGCCTCCGCGGCGGTCCCGGCCAAACCGCCCGCCGTGGCCGAGCCGGTCACCCCCACTCCGACGACGGGCCCCAAGAAGAGCCCCGAGCCGGTCAAGCCGACCGGCAACGCCATCAACGTCCACAAGGTCCGC
The DNA here is from genome assembly GCF_044593615.1 of Nonomuraea sp. NPDC051941. Classification (NCBI taxonomy): domain Bacteria; kingdom Bacillati; phylum Actinomycetota; class Actinomycetes; order Streptosporangiales; family Streptosporangiaceae; genus Nonomuraea; species Nonomuraea sp. NPDC051941. The sequence goes on along the minus strand of NZ_JBIUCF010000042.1, from coordinate 82,589 downwards.
TGGACCAAGGCCAGGGCGGTGTCCAAGCGGAAGGTCCAGCTCACCTGGTGGTCGGGCGTCGCCCCGTGCACGGTGCTGGACCACGTCAAGGTCAAGGAGTCGCCCAAGTTCGTCACGGTCACCCTGTACGAGGGCACCGCGCCCAAGGCCAGGAACGTGTCGTGCATCATGATCGCGATCGAGAAGACCACGACGATCACGCTCAAGAAGCCGATCGGCAAGCGCAAGATCGTCGACGGCTCCAAGTAGGGCGCCATGCGGCCCGACGCCCCGGCCCTGTGCCGGGGCGTCTTCATGCTCAGGAACCTTCCGCGGATCCGCCGCCGTTAGAGGGAATGCCGGCGCGCTCACGAGGGTTGAGTCGAGTAGGCTCAAGTCGTTTGACAAAGACGACCGGCATTCGTACCTTGAGTCCACAAGACTCAACTTTGACTACAAGGACGTACTCATGGCACGTGCGGTAGGTATCGACCTTGGGACGACCAACTCCGTCGTCTCGATCCTCGAGGGCGGTGAGCCCACCGTCATCGCCAACGCGCAGGGCTCGCGGACCACGCCGTCCGTGGTCGCCTTCGCGAAGAACGGCGAGGTCCTCGTCGGTGAGGTCGCCAAGCGGCAGGCCGTCACCAATGTGGACCGGACGATCCGATCGGTCAAGCGGGAGATGGGCACCAACTGGTCCCAGGAGATCGACGGCAAGAAGTTCTCGCCCCAGCAGATCAGCGCCTTCGTCCTGCAGAAGCTGAAGCAGGACGCGGAGGCCTACCTCGGCGAGAAGATCACCGACGCGGTGGTCACCGTTCCCGCCTACTTCAACGACGCCCAGCGCCAGGCCACCAAGGAGGCCGGCACGGTGGCGGGCCTCAACGTGCTCCGCATCATCAACGAGCCGACCGCGGCGGCCCTCGCCTACGGGCTCGACAAGGAGCAGGACCAGACCATCCTGGTCTTCGACCTCGGTGGCGGCACCTTCGACGTGTCGCTGCTCGACGTCGGCCAGGAGGACGGCCACGGCTTCGTCGAGGTCAAGGCCACCTCCGGTGACAACCACCTCGGTGGTGACGACTGGGACCAGCGCGTCGTCGACGAGCTCGTCAAGCGCTTCCAGAACGCGCACGGCGTCGACCTGTCCAAGGACAAGATGGCGCTCCAGCGCCTGCGCGAGGCGGCCGAGAAGGCCAAGATCGAGCTGTCCAGCCAGTCCGAGACCAACATCAACCTGCCCTACATCACGGCCTCGTCCGAGGGCCCGCTGCACCTCGACGAGAAGCTGACGCGCTCCGAGTTCCAGCGGCTGACGGCCGACCTGCTCGAGCGGACCAAGGGCCCGTTCCACCAGGTCATCAAGGACGCCGGCATCAAGGTCTCCGACATCGCCCACGTGGTGCTCGTCGGCGGCTCGACCCGCATGCCCGCCGTGACCGAGCTGGTCAGGGAGCTGACCGGCGGCAAGGAGCCCAACAAGGGCGTCAACCCGGACGAGGTCGTCGCCATCGGCGCCGCCCTGCAGGCCGGTGTGCTCAAGGGTGAGGTCAAGGACGTCCTGCTGCTCGACGTGACCCCGCTGTCGCTGGGCATCGAGACCAAGGGCGGCATCTTCACCAAGATCATCGAGCGCAACACGACGATCCCGACCAAGCGCTCCGAGGTCTTCACCACGGCCGAGGACAACCAGCCGTCGGTGCAGATCCAGGTCTTCCAGGGTGAGCGCGAGATCGCCTCGTACAACAAGAAGCTGGCGACCTTCGAGCTGACCGGCATCGCGCCGGCGCCGCGCGGCATCCCGCAGATCGAGGTCACCTTCGACATCGACGCCAACGGCATCGTCAACGTCTCCGCCAAGGACCTGGGCACGGGCAAGGAGCAGTCGATGACGATCACCGGCGGCTCCGCGCTGCCGAAGGACGACATCGAGCGGATGATGCGCGAGGCCGAGTCGTACGCCGAGGAGGACAAGAAGCGCCGCGAGGAGGCCGAGGTCCGCAACAACGCGGACGGGCTCGCCTACCAGACGGAGAAGTTCCTCCGCGAGAACGACGACAAGGTCCCCGGCGACATCAAGACCGAGGTCAACGACGCCCTGTCCGAGCTGAAGAAGGCTCTGGAGGGCACCGACACCGACGTCATCCGCACCTCCGCCGAGAAGCTCGCCACGGTCAGCCAGAAGATGGGTTCGGCGATCTACGCCGCGAGCCAGGGCCAGCAGGCCGGTGGCGAGGGCGCCCCGCAGGACGCCGCCGCCGGTGACGGCCAGAAGGCCGACGAGGACGTGGTCGAGGCCGAGATCGTCGACGACGAGCCGAAGAAGGACAAGTGATGCCGCCGCGCGACAACGGGCATGACGAGCCGGTGATCCGCGACAACCGCAAGATCGACCCGGACACGGGGCAGGTCAGGGACACCACCGTCGCCGACCAGGCGGCCCAGCCGCCGGCGGCGGAGGTCTTCGCCAACGGCGAGCTGGAGGCCCAGCTCGCCGAGCGGACCGCGGACCTGCAGCGACTCCAGGCCGAATACGTGAACTACCGCAAGCGGGTCGAGCGCGACCGGGCCGCGGTCAGGGAACAGGCTGTCGCGGGCGCGCTGGTGGAGCTCCTGCCCGTGCTCGACGACATCGGCCGGGCCCGCGACCACGGCGAGCTCACCGGGGGCTTCGCGAAGGTGGCCGAGTCGCTGGAGGCGGCCGTCACCAAGCTGGGCCTCAGCGCCTTCGGGCAGAAGGGCGAGCCGTTCGACCCGACCGTCCACGAAGCGCTGATGCACAGCTACTCATCCGAGGTCACCGAGCCGACCGCGATCGAGGTGCTGCAGCCTGGATACCGGATGGGTGACAGGGTGCTGCGCCCGGCGCGGGTGGCCGTCGCGGAGCCCGGGGACGCCATTCCCGCGTCCAATGACGACGACGAAAACTGACAACGAGGACGAAGGGCCGTAGATGAGCACCAAGGACTTCCTGGAGAAGGACTACTACGCCGTCCTTGGTGTGCCCAAGACCGCCACCGCCGAAGAGATCAAGAAGGCCTACCGGAAGCTGGCCAGGCAGTACCACCCGGACACCAACCAGGGCGACGTGACCAAGGAGACCAAGTTCAAGGAGGTCTCCGAGGCTTACGACGTCCTGTCCGACACCAAGCGCCGCAAGGAATATGACGAGGCGCGCACGCTGTTCGGGTCCGGGGTGGGCGGCCAGCGGCCCGGTGGTGGCGGTTTCCCGTTCGACTTCGGCGACCTGTTCGGCGGCACCGGACAGAACACCGGCAGCGGTGCGGGCGAGCGGCTCGGCGACCTGTTCGGCGGGCTGTTCAACCGTGGCGGCGGCACCACCCGCACGACCACCACGTCCAGGCCGAGGCGTGGCCAGGACATCGAGTCCGAGGTCACGCTGACGTTCACCGAGGCGGTCGAGGGCACCACGGTGTCGCTCAGGCTGACCAGCTCGGCCGCCTGCGCCGCGTGCACCGGCACCGGCGCCAAGGCGGGCACGACCCCCAGGGTCTGTCCCACCTGCGAGGGCACGGGCGCGGCCAGCCGAAACCTGGGCAACTTCGCCTTCTCCGAGCCCTGCCGCGACTGCAAGGGCCGCGGGCTGATCGTGGACGACCCCTGCCCCGTGTGCGAGGGCAGCGGCCGGGCCAAGAGCACCCGCACCATCCAGGCCCGCATCCCCGCCGGCGTGGCCGACGGCCAGCGGGTCAAGCTCAAGGCCAAGGGGGCGCCGGGCGAGAACGGCGGGCCCGCCGGCGACCTCTACATCCTCACGCATGTCAAGCCGCACGCCGTCTTCGGCCGGTCGGGTGAAAACCTGACGATCACCGTGCCGGTCACGTTCACGGAGGCGGCGCTCGGCGCGGAGATCAAGGTGCCGATCCTCAAGGGCATGCCGGTCACGCTGCGCATTCCCACGGGCACGCCCAACGGGCGCACGTTCCGTGTGCGCGGCAGGGGCGTGACCCGCAAAGACGGCACCAAGGGAGACCTGCTCGCCATGGTCGAGGTGGTGGTGCCGAAGACGCTCGACGACAAGTCACGTGAGCTCCTCAACGAGTTCAACACCGCGACCGCGGGTGAAGACCCGCGCGCTGAGCTGATTCAGCGAGCCAGAAGCGAGTAGCCGATGGACGCCAATTATTTCGACCTGTCAGATGACACACCTGTATACGTGATCTCGGTGGCCGCGCAGCTGTCGGGGCTCCACCCGCAGACGCTGCGCCAGTACGACCGGCTGGGCCTGGTCAGTCCTGGCCGCACGGCGGGGCGCGGCCGCCTCTATTCGACCCGCGACATCATCCAGCTGCGCGAGGTGCAGCGGCTCTCCCAGGAGGAGGGCATCAACCTCGCGGGCATCAAGCGGATCCTCGAACTCGAGAACGAAGCTCTGCGGCTGCGTGAGGAGGTTCACCGCCTGCGTGCCGAGATGCGCATGGTCAGAGCGTTGATCCGATATGAGCTGCCACCGGGGGCATAGAAAGAATGGACTACAAGCTCACCCAGAAGAGCCAGGAAGCGCTCTCGGGTGCCATGCGGCGTGCCGCCGCGGAGGGCAACCCTGAGATCTCCCCGGCCCACCTGCTGACCACCCTGCTCTCCCAGACGGGCGGCACCGCCGCACCCCTGCTCGAAGCCGTCGGCGCCGACTGGCGCACGCTGCGGGCGCGGGCCGAGGAGCAGCTCGCGGCGCTACCGAAGGCGCAGGGCGCGACGGTGGGGGCGCCGTCGAGCTCCCGCCAGCTCCTCACGGTGCTCAACACCGCCGCCCAGCACGCCAACCGGCTCGAAGACCTCTACGTCTCCACCGAGCACCTCCTGGTCGGCCTGGCCGCCGACGGCGGCCAGGTGGCCGAGCTGCTCAAGTCGCAGGGCGCGACGCCGCAGGCGCTGCTCGACGCGTTCGAGAAGGTACGCGGGCACGCCCGCGTCACCAGCGAGACCCCTGAGGACACCTACCAGGCGCTGGAGAAGTACGGCGTCGACCTGACCGAGCGCGCCCGCGCCGGCAAGCTCGACCCCGTCATCGGCCGCGACTCCGAGATCCGCCGCGTCGTCCAGGTGCTCAGCCGGCGCACCAAGAACAACCCGGTGCTCATCGGCGAGCCCGGCGTCGGCAAGACCGCGGTCGTCGAGGGCCTGGCCCAGCGCATCGTGGCCGGCGACGTGCCCGAGTCCCTGCGCAACAAGCGGCTGATCTCGCTCGACCTGGGCGCGATGGTCGCCGGCGCGAAATACCGCGGCGAGTTCGAGGAGCGGCTCAAGGCCGTGCTCTCCGAGATCAAGGAGAGCGACGGGCAGATCGTGACGTTCATCGACGAGCTGCACACCGTCGTGGGCGCCGGGGCCGCCGAGGGCGCGATGGACGCGGGCAACATGCTCAAGCCGATGCTGGCCCGCGGCGAGCTGCGCATGATCGGCGCGACGACGCTCGACGAGTACCGCGAGCGCATCGAGAAGGACCCGGCGCTGGAGCGCCGCTTCCAGCAGGTCTACGTGGGCGAGCCCTCGGTCGAGGACACGATCGCGATCCTGCGCGGGCTGAAGAGCCGCTACGAGGCCCATCACCAGGTGCAGATCGCCGACAGCGCGCTGGTGGCCGCCGCCGCGCTGTCCGACCGCTACATCACCAACCGCTTCCTCCCCGACAAGGCCATCGACCTGGTCGACGAGGCCGCCTCGCGGCTGCGCATGGAGATCGACTCCCGTCCCGTGGAGATCGACCAGCTCCAGCGCAATGTCGACCGGATGAAGATGGAGGAGCTGGCCCTGTCCAAGGAGACCGACGAGGCCTCCGTCCAGCGGCTCGAACGCCTCCGCAAGGAGCTGGCCGACCGCCAGGAGGAGCTCAACGCCCTCGTCGGCCGCTGGGAGCACGAGAAGGCCGGGCTCAACAAGGTCGGCGAGCTGAAGAAGCAGCTCGACGAGGCGCGCGGCGCCGCCGAGCGGGCTCAGCGCGACGGCGACTTCGAGGCCGCCTCCAGGCTCATGTACGCCGAGGTGCCCCGGCTGGAGCAGGCGCTGAAGGCCGCCTCCGACGCGGCGCCGCCGGACAACGCCATGGTCAAGGAGGAGGTCGGGGCCGACGACATCGCCGAGGTGATCTCGTCGTGGACCGGCATCCCCGCGGGGCGGCTCCTGGAGGCCGAGACGGCCAAGCTGCTGCGCATGGAGGACGAGCTGGGCAGGCGGCTGATCGGGCAGCAGAAGGCCGTACAGGCCGTCTCCGACGCCGTACGCCGCAGCCGGGCGGGCATCGCCGACATCGACCGGCCGACGGGCTCGTTCCTGTTCCTCGGGCCCACGGGGGTGGGCAAGACCGAGCTGGCCAAGGCGCTGGCGGAGTTCCTGTTCGACGACGAGCGGGCGATGACCCGGATCGACATGAGCGAATACTCCGAGAAGCACAGCGTGGCCAGGCTCGTCGGCGCGCCTCCCGGCTACATCGGTTACGAGGAGGGCGGCCAGCTCACCGAGGCCGTCCGGCGGCGCCCGTACACGGTCGTGCTGCTGGACGAGGTCGAGAAGGCCCATCCCGAGGTCTTCGACATCCTCCTCCAGGTGCTCGACGACGGGCGGCTGACCGACGGGCAGGGCCGCACGGTCGACTTCCGCAACACGATCCTGATCCTCACCTCCAACATCGGGTCGCAGTTCCTCATCGACCCCAAGCTGGAGAACGGCGCCAAGCGCGAGGCTGTCATGGGCGCGGTGCGCAACGCGTTCAAGCCGGAGTTCCTCAACCGGCTCGACGACGTGATCCTCTTCGACGCGCTGGGCACGGAGGAGCTGGCGCAGATCGTCGACCTGCAGGTCGAGCGGCTGGCGCGGCGCCTGGCCGACCGCCGGCTGGCGCTGGAGGTCACGCCCGCCGCCCGCGAGTGGCTGGCGCTGACAGGCTACGACCCGCTGTACGGCGCCCGTCCGCTGCGCCGCCTGGTCCAGTCCGCCATCGGCGACAAGCTGGCCAAGGCCGTGCTGTCGGGCGCGGTCGTGGACGGCGACAAGGTCAAGGTCGACCTCGGGGACGACGAACTCCTGATCCAGCGCGCCTGACGGCGTTCTCCCGGAGCCCGGGGACCCTGGCGGGGTCTCCGGGCTCCGGCGTGTCGTCCTTCTCCGCGCGTGGTTTCGGCACGTGGTGGCCCTGGTCGGCGTGTCATGTCCGGGTCATCCGGCCACGTCTTTGGTAAGGTCCGGTCCACTCTTCGGACAAGCCGCACGCCCGCGGCCGAATGTGTGACTACGTTCAGCGTTCGTCGGATCACCGAAAACGATCAGGGACGTGACGTGTCATCTCAGAAGATCCGGAGCATCATCGCGGTGGCCACTCTGACCGCGGGCATCACCTGGCTGGCCGCGACCCCCTCGACGGCCGACATGTGCAAGGGCGGGGAGCCCGCCCTGCTGTCGCCCAAGTCGATCGCCACGTACTGTGAGGAGCGCACCCAGGTGCGCCTGGACGGAGCCGGCGCCCGCGGCGGCAAGCTGGTCACCACCGAGAGCAACAAGCTCGCCATGGCGGCCGGGGAGATGGCCAGGCAGCTCGGCCTGACGGGGCTGGCCACCGGGCGCGAGGCGCTCGGCATCGCCGACCTGGGCGGGCTGGCGGCGAACTGGGGCATGCCCTCGCTGTTCTCGGCCTCGCCCGCGCTGTTCCCCGTGGTGCCGGGTTCGACGTCGATGAAGGATCTGGCGACCGCGGCCGAGGTGCCCGCGCTGCCCGCCCTCCCTGTGCTGCCGCAGACGCCGCTGGTGGCCAAGCTGCCCGCCGAGATGCCGCTCGGGAACGCCGCTCCGTACCAGAACCGCGTCGCGGGCTCCGCCGTCGAGTCGCCGCTGGACCTGAAGGAGCCGGTCGCGGAGGTCGGGTCCCAGGTGGTCGACATCCTGCTGCCCAAGGCGGTGCAGAGCGTCGAGGGCACCTCGATGCTGCCGGGCGGCCAGCCCGCGGTGGACGGGTTCACGGGGCTGGCGCGGGAGCTGGGGCTGCGCTGAACCGCCCACACCTGATTCACCCGCAGCCGGGCCGCCCCGAAGCGGCCCACGCCACCCGACCCGCCCGAAGGCGCCCCAGAGGGCTCTGAGCCGTCCTGGGAGCCGAGGCGGGCCGGGTGGTGGGGTGGTCAGCGGGCGAGGGCGTCCAGCTCGTCCTCAGGGAGCCCGAGGTCGACCCGGATGCGGTAGCGGGTGCGCAGGAGCGCCCCCTGCTCCGGATCGTTCTCGTCGCATCCCAGGACCGCCTGGGTGGCCCATTCGAGCCCTCCCTGGAGGTCCCCGTAGGCGACCAGCGTCTCGGCGATCGTATGAGCGGTCGCCGTGGAGACGCCGCCCTCCGCGCGTATGGTCTCGATGACCTCCCTAGCCTCATCGGGCCGGTCGAGCTCGAAGAGCGTGTCGGCGATGCCGGCGCGCGGGTCGAAGCCCGCCTCGCCGCCGTCCTCGACCGCGCGCTGGAAACACTCCATAGCGCGCGCCGGCTGGCCTGCCGCCCGCCATTCTTCGGCAGCGAGGACCAGGATGGACGCCCTGGAGACGTCGCCCGACGAATAGCCGAGCGCTACGTCGTACAGCCGACTGGCCAGGGAACTGTGGTCGTCGGCCAATAGGGCCTGCTCAAGCAGACGATCAAGGTGCTCACGGGTCACATGCGCCACACCGCGAGACTACCGAGCCAGTCGGCGCTTTGCCCGGTCAATGCGCATCGCCGGTCAGTCACAAATTCGGTAACGCCGCGTCCAATAGTGCTGACCCTGAGCGTGTCCGCCCAGGTGACAGGGCATATACGGGTCGCTTTGCTGCTACGCGAGCAAGGGGGCTGTGATGGGCGTGTCCAAGCAGATGACCTTCACACTGGCCTGTGTCGTCGTGTTGGCGGCCCTCGTCCCCGGTGTGGCGGGTTATTTGTCGGCCCGATTGGAGGCCATCGAATCCGCGGAGCGCAACTTGCATGCCCTGGAGGCAAGGCTGCATGTCCGCGAGGCAAGGGAAGCCCGTCCCGCCTCGATGTCGTCACCATGCCTGCGGACGCCAGCCACCCCGCGGTTCCAGCAGGTGCCCGCGATCGCCCTCGGCGAGCACGGGAGGCGGGTGCCTGCCTGGCTGGCAGGCCTGATCAAGGAAGTGGCGGACTTCAGGCCGGACTAGCGGACCGGCCAGGACCGCAACTGGCGCGACAGGAAGCCCCGGATCAGCTGTTTGGCCGCGTCGATGATCTCCGGTGAGCCCTTGGGGTCGCGGCGGAAGGCCAGCTTGAGCACGGCGTCGCCGGCCTCGACCGCCACCAGCACGGCCAGGTCGAGCTCCGGGCTGTCGGCCAGCCCGAACTCCTTGAGCAGCAACCCCCGCAACCGCCCCGCGATCACGGTGTTGTTGTCGGAGTCGGAGTCGAGCAGGTTGAGGTCGACGGCGTCGCCGAAGTGGAGGCTCTTGAAGCCGGGGACCGTCCTGTGCATGTCGACGTACTCGTCGATGATCGCATCGATGGCCTCCCACCAGCCGCGATATTCCTCCGTGAGGAACCTGCGGTCGACCCTGCGCACGAACTCCTCGACGTTGCGCCGGGTGAGCTCCTGCGTGACGGCCCGTTTGTCAGGGAAGAACTGGTAGATCGACCCGATCGCGACCCCTGCCCGCTCGGCGATGCGAGTGGTGGACAGGGCCTCGTATCCGGTCTCGTCGAGTAGCTCCGCGCACGCGTCGAGCATCCGCTCCACGCGGCGTGCGCTGCGGCGCTGGGCCGGCTGGCGCCTGAGTGCTCTGGGCTGGGCGCAATCATCATCGAGTTGCGGCGAGGACACGCAGTCATCTTCTCCCGGATGGGCGATCGTTACCTGCCAATTCCTGGATTTCTTATGGTTCCGCTCCGACGCGCGAGCGCGCGCATCGTTCCAGGCGAAATCCGGGAAAGGGCATACCCGATTTTCCCCTCCAGGTTGACCGGCACAACGGCCTGATTCCGGTGTACGGCGCGCAGAATGTGGGCAGCCACCCGCTCGGCGGGATAACCGCGCCGCACCAGGCCCCGTACGGCGTCTTCGCGCAGGTCAGCGCCCACGTACGTGGCGTTGCGCGCGATCGGCGTCGAGACGAACCCCGGGCAGACGGCGCTCACCCCGATCCCGTGCCCGGCCAGCTCGGCCCTGAGGCAGTCGCTGAGCATCTTCACGGCCGCCTTGGAGGTCGAGTACGCGGGCAGCAGCCGGGACGGCGCGAACGCGGCCAGAGAGGCGACGTTGACGATGTGGCCGCCCTCGCCGCGTTCGACCATGGCGGCGCCGAAGAGCCGGCATCCGTGGATGACGCCCCACAGATTGACGTCGACGGTCCTGCGCCAGTCGTCCACCGTATGATCAAGAAAAGACCCGGCGACGGCGATCCCGGCATTGTTCACCACAATGTCCGGCACCCCATATTGAGCGATGATATTTCGCGAAAAATCTTCCATTTGGTCGATATTCGATACATCGACCTGCACGGCGTGCCCCGTACTCCCGAGGTCCTCGGCGATGGCGTCGGCGGCCCGTGCCGCCGCGTCGGCGTCGATGTCCGCGCACACCACCTCGGCGCCGTGGGCAGCGAACGCCCGCGCCGTCGCCAGCCCGATCCCGGACCCCGCCCCGGTGACCACCACCAGCCGCCCGTCGAAGGCCCGCCGCGACCGCCGCACGGCGTGGGCGCCGTCGGCGAACTCGGCGATCAGCCGGGCCACCGCCTCGGGACGGCTCCGGTGCGCCCAGTGCCCGGCCGCCACCTTCCGGTGCCGGAGCCTGGGCACCCACTGCCCGATCGAGGCCAGCAGCGCCGGGGTCACGAAGGCGTCCCGCGTGGCCTCGATGATCTGCACGGGCACGTCGCCGACGCCCGGATCGCCGTCCGCGCCCATGTTCCGCCGGTACATCCAGAGCCCGTTGCGCCCGTCCTTGGCCAGCGTCGGCGCCGGATGCCCGGGCCGCGGCGAGATGCCCTCGCGCCGCAGCGTACGGGAGATGATCCCCGGCATGACCGAGCCCCACGCCAGCTCCGGCACCACCGGAACCTGAAATGCCCCGATGTACCAGGACTTGATGCGCTGCGCCGCGACGTCCCGCCGCTTCCCGTGCCGCAGGAAATGAGCGGCCTGCCGCAGCCCGGGCCCGCCCAGGCTCGTGAAGGACGCGATCCGTTCCCGGATCCCGGCCCGCCCGAGGGCCTCCCAGCCCTGGAGCGACCCCCAGTCATGCCCCACGAGATGCACCCTGGACGCGCCCCCAGCGTCGATCACGGCATCGATCACGGCATCGAGGTCGGCGATCAGGTGGTCGAAGTCATAGTCCCGGCTGTCCCGTGGCGCCGCGGACTCCCCCGCTCCGCGCACGTCGTACCGGACGACGTGGTAGCGGTCGCGCAGGAGCGCGGCCACCTCGTCCCAGACGCGGTGCGTGTCGGGGTAGCCGTGGAGCAGCAGCACCGTCGGGTTCGCCGGGTCGCCTTCCTCGAAGACCGCCAGCCGCACGTCACCGGACTCGACCCATCGCATCGCGACCTCCTATTGGACGAACCATCCAGTAGCGTAGATCGTTCAGGGACGCGCGGCCAGCCCGGCGCAGGAGCGCAGCGCCTTCCAGTCCGCGACCGCCTGGGTCCGGGCGGGCCCCGTCATCGGGACGGGCACACCCCCTTGGATGGTGGCCGGGGTCCAGCTGTCCTTGAGCACCTTCCGCCCGTTGATGGTCAGCGTCAGGACGCCGGTCCGGCCCGTGGTGCCGGGGGTGGAGTTGTAGAAGACGAAGTTGCCCATGCCGTAGTTGACGTACGCGTTGTCCAGGTACCCGGATCCGAGCAGGATGTGCGCGTGCCCGCCGACCACCACGTCGGCGCCCGCCTCGACCAGTTTGGGGGCCAGCGAGAGCTGCGCCGGGTTCGGGCACTTCTGCATCTCGGTGCCCCAGTGCAGGTGGACGATCACGGTGTCGGAGTTCTTCCGCGCCTGCCGTACCGCCCGCAACAGGCCGGCCTCGTCCTTGGCCGAGGCCAGCCCGCCCTTGTCGGCGGTGGCCGTCCACGACTGGATGAACTCCGCGTCCAGCACCTGCGTGGCCCCGATGATGGCCACCCGGTTGCCGTTCACGGTCTTGCGGAACGGCCTGTACGCCTGCGCCGCGTCCTTCCCGATCCCCACCACGGGGAACTTGCTGGTCCTGATCGCCGCCAGCGTGTCCGCCAGGCCGGTCTCCATGTAGTCCATGCCGTGGTTGTTGGCCATGGACACGACGTCGACCCCGGCGGCCTTCAACGCGGTGAAGGCGGTCGGCGGCGCCCGGAAGGTGAACTGCTTGCCCGGCGCCGGCGTCCCGCCCGTGGTGATCGCCGTCTCCAGGTTCACCATGGATAAGTCGGACTTGCGCAGCACGCTCGCGATCGGCCCGAGCGCCGTGCCGGGGGCGGCCAGCCGTCCCCGCAGCATCCCCTCGAAGTGCACGTCCCCGCCGAAGGAGATCGTGTACGGCCGCCGCTTCGGCTTGGGCTTCGCCGTCGGCGACTCGGCCACCTGCTGGTCCACCTGCTTGCTCTGCGGCTCTTTCTCGGGGGCCGATGAGCAGGCCACCAAGGACGCGGCGACGGCGAACAACGGGAGGGCACGGGGGAATCTCATCTGCCGCCACTTCCGCTCGAATCCGGTCGTTTAGGGATTGAGCATGCCATGCAGGGCGGATTACCGCGCAGGCTCCCCCTTCGCCAGCAACCTGCGCATCGCCTCCCGGGTCGCGTCGTCCATCGGCGTGTAGACGACCAGCCGGATCTCGGCCACGGCGGTGAGGCTGGTCGTGCTGAAGCGCAGCTCCCCCAGCTCCACGTGCTTGAACCGCTTCACCCTCGGCCCCGGCTCGGCCACGTCCTGCCTGGCCCACAACCGCGCGAACTCGGCGCTCTCCGAGCTGAGCCGGCGGACGAAGTCCTGCCAGCAGGGGTCGTCCACGTGGCGGCTGTAGGCGCCCCTGAACACCGCCACGGCCCGCGCGAGCTCCTGGTCGCGGTTGAGCAGCAGGGTCGCGGGGGCGGGGGTGAGGCAGGTGTACCAGAGCGAGTTCCGCTCGCCCTCCGGCGCGCTGACCAGCTCGGGGAACACGGCGGCGTAGGCGGCGTTCCAGGCCAGGGCGTCGCACCGGCTGTTGGTCACGACGGCGGGCATGTCGCCGAGCCGGTCGAGGATCTGCCGCATCTCGGGCGTCACCTGGCCCGAGTCGGTGTCGGCCGGGCTCAGCGCCTGGCCCGCCAGCCGGTAGAGGTGCTGGCGCTCGGCGGCGTCGAGCCTGAGCGTACGGGCGATCGCGTCCAGCACCTGGGCGCTGGCGTTGATCGGGCGGCCCTGCTCCAGCCACGTGTACCAGGTCACGCCGACGCCCGCGAGCTGGGCGACCTCCTCGCGCCGCAGGCCGGGCGTCCGCCTGCGCGGTCCCGGCGCGAGGTCGACCATCTCGGGGGTGATCCGCTCGCGACGCGTACGCAGGAACGCCGACAGGTCGATGCGCTTTGCCTCTGCCACGCTCATGTCTCCACTATGGGGCGAACCACCACATCCTATCCAGTTACCGCCAGTACCAGTATAAGTGGGCTCTCGTTACTGGTACTGGATCCCCGGCAGACTGCTACACATGACGCAAACTGCCGCTATTTCCCCTTCTGTGGACACCAAACCGCAGGAAGGGAACCGGGCCAGCGGCCTGCTCCTTGCGATCATCCTCGTGGGGCAGTTCCTGGCCATCCTGAACGTCAACATCGTCAACGTGGCCACCCCGACCATCGAGTCCGACCTGCACTCCTCAGGCGCCGGGCTGCAGATGATCGTCGCCGGATACACCATTGTCTATGCCGTCCTGTTGATCACCGGAGCCAGGGTCGGCGACCTGTTCGGCTACCGCAACGCATTCCTGGGCGGGCTGGCGCTGTTCACGGTGACCACGCTCGGCGCGGGCCTGGCGCCCTCGACGGGCTGGCTGGTGGCCGCCCGCCTGCTGCAGGGCGCCGGGGCGGCGATGATGATGCCGCAGGTCCTGACGTTGATCCAGCGCAACTACCACGGCGCGGCCAGAGGCCGGGCGATGGGCCTGTGGTCGCTGGTGATCAGCGGTGGCATCGTGATCGGCCAGGCTTTCGGCGGGATCCTGCTGGGTCTGGGCGCGGGCTGGCGAGTGGTGTTCCTGGTGCTGGTGCCGATCGGCGCGCTGCTGATGGTGGCCGGGATGAAGGTGCTGCCCGCCGACGAGGGCGGAGGCCGGACGGGCCTCGACCCGTGGGGCCTGGTGTCCCTGTCCGCGGCCGTGCTCCTGCTCGTCGTGCCGCTGGTCCTGGGCCGCGAGCTCGGGTGGCCGGCGTGGGGCTGGATCTCGATGGCGCTGAGCGTGGTGACGTTCTTCGCGTTCGTCCGCATCGAGCGCTGGGTGACGGCCCGCGGCGGGCGTCCCCTGGTGGACGCGCGGGTGCTGCGCGCGCCCGGCATGCGGCCGGGGCTGGCGATCCTGCTGTTCGGCCCGGCGACCTGGGGCGCGTTCCTGTTCACCTCGGCCCTGCACCTGCAGGGCGAGCTGCACCTGACGCCGCTGTCCTCCGGCATGATGCTGGTGCCGTGCGCGCTGGCCTTCGGCCTCGTCGGGCTCCTCTGGCCGCGCCTGCCGCTCCGCCTGCAGCGCCCGCTGGTGCCCTTTGGCTACGTGGTGGCCGCCCCCGCCTATCTTGGGCTGGGGCTCGCCGCCGGCGGCGGCCTCCCGTACGCGCTCATGAGCGCCCTCGTCGGCGCCGGGCTCGGCGTGCAGGTCGCGGTGACGAACATGGCGACCGAGCAGGTGGACGACGCCTACGCGGCGGACGCGAGCGGCGCGCTGCTCACCGTGATGCAGCTCGGGCAGGTCATCGGCGTCTCCACGGTCGGAACGCTGTTCATCACGCTGAGCCAGGGCCACGGCACGGTGTCCGCCTCGCTGGTCTCCTCCATCGCCATGGCGGGCCTCGCCGTGGTCGCGGGGCTGAGCTCGCTCTTCCTCGTACGGCGCCGCGTACCGGCCGCATAATCCGGGCCCGGGGATTTCCCCCACAAAGCAAGACGGCCCGCGCCCCCCTTTACCGGGGGCGCGGGCCGTCTTATGCACTCCGGGAAAAGACTTCCCGGAAAGAAACCTCAATCTGCGAAATATTCCTGAGCCGTCCTGCCGCGCGAGAAAAAAATGCTGCGGCGGTTACGGTTTTTCAGGCACCTGGTACGAGCGTGGCCAAGTCGAACTCGCCCTCACGCACTCCCGCGGTGAAGGCGGCCCACTCCTCAGGAGTGAAGACGAGAACGGGCCCGTCCTGCTCCTTGCTGTCCCTGAGCGCAACGTTGCCGTCAGCCAGGGGGGCGACCTCGACGCAGGCCGATGCGCCGTTGCAGAATCTGCTCTTCCGCCAGGCGGCCGCCGTAGTGTGGATGTACATTCTCTCCCCAAATGCGTAAAGAGGCTCCGTTGCCCCTTCCTGAGGTCTCGCCGTTAACGTCTCCACAGCATGGCCTTCCGCTGGATAAGAACGCGCGATTCGTCCTCATCCAGGGCCTCCGACTTGATATGGTCGAAAGCCGCTTCGTACCCGGCCACCCGTTCGAGATCATCGACGAAGTGAGCAGTATACAGCTGCTCTAGGTACACAACATCATCAAATGCCGCAAACTTAAGATGAATAAACGCACCGGTGTTAACCGGATGAAGTGAGTCCAGGGTCAGGACGTGAATGCTGACGTGCGGCAGCAGGGAGACCTCCAGGAGATGCTCCATCTGCTCGCGCATGACCGAGGGCTCGCCGAAGCGACGCGTCAGCGCCGACTCGTCGAGAACCACCGTCAGCTCGCAGGGATCCGCCCGGTGCAACACCCGCTTCTGCCTGTCGAGGCGGGCTTCGACCCGGCTCCTGACACCGCTGTGCGTGATGCGCGCGATGCCACGGGTCGCCAGGATGACCTCCCTGGCATAGTCCTCGGTCTGCAAGGTGCCAGGCACGATCTGGGGTTCCCAGTTGCGCTGGAATTTCGCCTCAGCCTCTAACCCGAGGAATCTTGTGTACTCCTCGGGTAGAGCGTCCTCGTAATCTTCCCACCAGCCGCGCTGCTCCGCATCCCGCAACAGGCCGAAGAGCTCGTCAAGTTTCTCCTCGTCCACGCGGTAAAGCTGCGCCATGACCTTGATGTCGTCGGCGCTGGGCATGGTCTTGGCGGCCTCGATGCGGCTGACCTTGCTCGCGGACCAGCCGAGCTCGCTGGCCGCCCTGGCCCCGGTGAGCTTCTTCCGCTCCCGGAGGAGGCGCAGCTCCTGACCGAGCCGGAGCCTGCGTACAGTCGGACTGCCCTGCTGCGATGGCACCGCCACTCTCCTTGTTCGGGAATGAAGGTGTAGCCGGTGGGGATCGTTTGAGGCCCGGCTTTTGGGGCCGTTCGCCCAATCTTACACTGCAAGTTGCATGTGGAGTGCCGCTCGTCCTTGTCAGAAGGCTTTCATGGGGAGAGCGTAGGGGCAAGACGAACTACGGCCAGGGGTGGGCCTGGGGTGGAACATCTCCCGTTGCACGCCGTGCATGACACTTCTGGTGCAAGTTGCACGGCAAGAGGTGAAGAAATGTAAATCTTCCCTTGCTTAAAGTATTGCAGCATCGCTCACCTCGGGGGACGATCGGTTCCAGGAGGGTTCTCGAGTGGTGAGGAGGCCGGACATGACGACACGGCCGTACACATCGGGCCTTCCGTCTTCGATCGCGCGGCCCCGCCCGGGCCGCCTCGCCGGCAACGTCGCCGCCCCGGATACGAAACTCCGCCCCAGGGAGGCCGCTTGCCGGAAGGACTTCGGAATCGCCTGAAGAACTCAGCGAGAGTCCGCTCATTCGAGCCTGGAAAAAACCGGGCCGAGGCTGACCACCAGCGCGCCGCATTCGGGCTGCCACCCTGCGGCGAGACCGGTCATCAGCCGTCGGTCCGGCGAAGAAGCCACCTCTGAAAATGCCGCGAAAGGGGTCTTCTCATGTACTCACAAGGTACCAAGGGACTCGCCCGAATCAAGTGCCGGATCCGAGAGCTTATGGCTTGGGCCGATCGCGAGATCTGCATGGAGCCCGACGAGTTCGCCTACCACGTCGGATGGACCGTGAGCAGGACCGGGTTCGGCTCCCGTCGCTACCGCGACCCACGGTTCGACCAGCTCAGCGTGCCACAGCGCGTGACGGAGGAGGTGTCCTGACGTGCCGAGGAACCCGCGCAACCAGATCTACCCCGCCAACGAGGACCTTCCCGCCGCCGGGCGCGGCGGGCCGCTGGTCAGGCTGTGGCGGGTCCGTACCGAGCTGATGCTGCTCGCCGCGCTGGCGCTGCTGACGCTCACCCTGCTGGGGGCCACCCAGGAGGGCCGGTGGTGGCCGTTCGTCCTGCTGACGAGCGCCGTCTCGGTGCCGGCCGCCACCAGGAGCGGGCGCAACTGGGTGAGCGCGCACTTCTGGTGCGTGGTCTCCAGGCACCGCCTGCACCGGGTCTGTCTGGAGACCACGATGCACACCAGGGCCGGGCGGATCCCGCTGGTGCTCTGGATCACGCCGACGACCACGGGCGAGAAGGCCCTGATCATGACCAGGGCCGGCATCTCCGCCGAGGAGTTCGAGGCGTACAGCGAGGAGATCGCCGCCGCCTGCTGGGCCAGGAGCGCGAACGTCTACCGGCACCGGCGCCGGGCGCAGTTCGTGATCGTGGAGATCGTCAGGCGCGACGAGGTCCCGGGAGCGACCTCTCCCGGACTCGACCGGCTGTACGGCAGACGGGCCTGGATCTCGCTGAGACCCGACCTCGAGGAGCCGCCTGATCTGCGCGCACCGGCCGCGCTGGCCAAGGCGGGCTGAGGACCTGGGGGAATCCGGGACATTTCCCCGGGTGGGAAGCCCCGGAGACCGCGGGGGCTCCGGGGCTTCCCCATGTGCGCGGTACGGGCCAAGATGAGTTCAGCTGGCGAACTCAGGAGTCGTGATGACGTCGACCGTCCACCGGACCTGTCCCCTCTGCGAGGCCGTCTGCGGCCTGACGCTCACCCTCGACGAGGGCGGGCACGTGACCAGCGTCCGCGGCGACAAGGACGATCCGTTCAGCAAGGGGTTCATCTGCCCGAAGGGGGCCAGCCTCGGCCGGCTCGACGAGGACCCCGACCGGCTGCGCAAGCCGCTGATCAGGGAGGGCGACCTGTGGCGCGAGGTCGGCTGGGAGGAGGCGTTCACCGCCGTCAAGGCGGGCCTCGACCGGGTCGCCGACCGCCGGTCCGCCGCGATCTACCTCGGCAACCCGAACGCCCACAGCATGGCGGGCGCCCTGTACGGCGCGCCCCTGATCAAGGCCCTCGGCACCCGCAACGTCTACTCCGCCAGCACCGCCGACCAGATGCCCAAGCACGTCGCGAGCGGGCTCATGTTCGGGCACCCGCTGGCCATCCCGGTCCCCGACCTGGACAGGACCGACTACCTGCTGATGCTGGGGGCCAACCCGCTGGAGTCCAACGGCTCGCTGTGCACCGCGCCCGACTTCCCCGGGCGGCTGAAGGCCCTGCGCGGCCGCGGCGGCCGGCTCGTGGTGGTCGACCCGCGCCGTACGCGCACCGCCGCGCTGGCCGACGAGCACGTCTTCGTCCGCCCCGGGACAGACGCCTACCTGCTGTTCGGCATCGTCCACACGCTGTTCGCCGAGGAGCTCGTCAAGCCGTCACACCAGGTCAACGGGTTGGCCGAGGTGCGCGAGGCAGCCAAGCACTTCCCGCCGGAGGCGGTCTCCGGGCGCACCGGGGTGCCCGCCGAGGTGATCGTGCGGCTGGCCAGGGAGCTGGCGGGAGCCCGTACGGCCGCCGTCTACGCCAGGATCGGCACCTGCACGGCCGAGTTCGGCACGCTGGCCCAGTGGCTCGTGGACGTCCTCAACGTGCTCACCGGCAACCTCGACCGGCCGGGCGGCGCCATGTTCCCCAAGCCCGCGACCGAGTTCGGCGCGCGGCGCAGGCCGTACACGGTGGGCCGGTGGAAGAGCCGCGTCAGGGGGCTGCCGGAGAGCAACGGCGAGCTGCCGGTGGCCACGCTCGCCGACGAGATCGAGACGCCCGGCGAGGGGCAGGTCACGTTCCTGATCACGGTGGCGGGCAACCCCGTGCTGTCGGCGCCCCACGGGGCCAGGCTCGACGCGGCCTTCGGGCGGCTCGACTTCATGGTGAGCGTGGACCCGTACCTCAACGAGACCACCAGGCACGCGAACGTCATCCTCCCGCCACCGCGGATGCTGCAGTCGGGCCACTACGACTTCGCGCTGCTCGGGTTCGCGGTCCGCAACTACGCCCGCTACTCGCCGCCGCTGCTGCCGCTGGACGGGCAGCCCTCCGAGGCCCAGATCCTGGCCAGGCTGGCCATGATCGCCTCGGGCCTGGAGGGGGATCTGGACGAGTTCGTGATCGGCGAGATGCTGCGCAAGGCCACCGAGACGCCCGGCTCCGGGGTCGAGGGACGAGACGTGGCCGGGCTGCGCGCCGAGCTGGAGGGCGAGACGGGCGGCGAGCGCCGGCTCGACCTCATGCTCAAGCTCGGCCCCTACGGCGAGTGGGCCGGCAAGGGCGACCTGTCGCTGCGCAAGCTGCTCGACAACCCGCACGGCCTGGACCTCGGCCCGCTGGAGCCCCGGCTCGGCGAGGTGCTGAAGACCGCCTCGGGCCTGATCGAGCTGGCGCCGCCGCAGATCGTCGAGGACGTGGAACGGCTGCGCGGCAAGCTGGACGAGGACCCGCCGGAGATCGTCCTGATCGGGCGGCGCCACCTGCGCTCCAACAACAGCTGGCTGCACAACGTGGGCCCGCTGGTCGGCGGCAGCAACACCTGCACGCTGCAGATCAACCCGGCCGACGTGACCAGGCTCGGGCTCGACGGCGAGGCGGTGGTCCGCTCCGCGAAGGGGCAGCTCACGGTGCCGCTCGAACCCACCGACACGATCATGCCGGGGGTGGTCAGCCTGCCGCACGGCTGGGGCCACGCGGGCAGCTCACAGAGCGTGGCGGCCGAGCACGCGGGGGTCAGCGTCAACACGCTCACCGACGAATCCACCGTCGATGTACTGAGTGGTAACGCAGTGTTCAACGGAGTTCCGGTCACGATTTCACCAACCGGGGTGATCATCGCACAATAGGGTGTCGCGCGTGACTATCGCGCCAGAAGAGGACCGCCTGAACGCCCAGATCGCCTTCGCCATCGAGATCGACAAGTTGAAGCGGATCATCCGCCGCAACCATTTGATGGACGGCTCGCGGCGGGAGAACACCGCCGAGCACTCCTGGTACGTGGGCACGTTGGCGATGATCCTCGGCGAGCATGCCCCACCCGGGACCGACCTCCAACGGGTGGTGGCCATGTTGCTCGTGCACGACCTGGTCGAGATCGACGCCGGCGACACGTTCATCTATGACCCCGTGGAGGTGGCCGCGCAGGCCGGCGCCGAGCGCGCCGCCGCCGACCGCATCTTCGGACTGCTGCCCGCCGACCAGGGGCAGTGGATGCGGGAGCTGTGGGACGAGTTCGAGGCCAGGAAGACGCCGGAGGCCAGGTTCGCCAAGGCGCTCGACCGTTTCTCCCCGATCCTGGCCAACCACCTCACCGAGGGCGGCACGTGGCCGTTGTTCAAGGTCAAGGCCGCGCAGGTCAGGGAGAAGGTACGGATCATCGAGGAAGGTTCGCCGTCCCTCGGCGCGTACGCGCTGGAGCTGGTCGAACTCTCCGTGGCCAGGGGACACCTGTCCGAGTGATCCCCACATGGGCGGGGTAGGGGACTTGTCGTGAAAGAGGAAGTGCGAGCGAAACGTCGGCCGTTGCGGGGTTTGGCCGGGCCGGTTGCTCTCGCCGACCGGCTGGAGAAGTCCAAGACCCTGGACACGCCGATCAGAGTGCTGGCCAAGACCGTACGCCAGCGCATCCGTCCCGGCCGGCTACGTGACCTGCTGCACGGCGTCCCCACGGGCAAACCGCTGCACCCGCCGCTGGCCACGGTCAGCCTGGGCTGCTGGCTGTCCGCGGCGGTGCTGGACCTGACCGACGGCGATCCGCGGGCCTCGCGCGTGCTGCTGGCCACGGGCATCGCCAACGCGCTGCCCACGGCGGCGGCCGGGCTGACCGACTGGTCCTCTCTCCACCGCGAGCAGCAGCGCGTGGGCTTCGTCCACATGCTGTCGAACGTGGCCGCGCTGGGCCTGTTCTCCGGCTCCCTGCTGGCCCGGGTACGCGGGCGCGAGCAGCTGGGCCGCACCCTGACCCTGGCCGGGCTCGGCCTGGCCGGGCTCGGCGGCTATCTCGGCGGCCACATGGCCTACCGGCAGGCGGCCGGGGCCAACCACGCCCCGCAGGTCTCCCACCTGGTGCCGCTGGGCTGGCACGACCTGTGCCTGCTCAAGGACCTGCCGGAGGGCCGGCCCGTCGCGCGGCGGCTCGGCTACATCCAGCTCTTCGTGCTGCGCCAGGGCGAGGCCGTCACCGTGCTCGCCGACCGCTGCCCGCACCTGGCCGGCCCGCTGCACCAGGGCAGGCTGGTCATGGAGAACGGGGAGGCGTGCGTGGTCTGCCCGTGGCACGGCAGCACGTTCAGGCTGGCCGACGGCTCGGTGCGGCACGGTCCGGCGACCGCCCCCGCGCCCATGTTCGAGACGCGGATCCGGCGTGACGGCACGCTCCAGGTGCGGCCGGGGTTGACCTGAAGTTCGCTTGAGGTTTTACCGTCGGCCCCATGAGCACGATTCTGGTGACCGGCGCGACCGGCAATGTCGGCAGGCATGTGGTGTCCCAGCTCGCGGGAGCGGGGCTGGAGGTGCGGGCCCTCGTCAGGGACCCCGCACGGGCGAGGCTGCCCGAACACGTGGAGGTGATGCGCGGCGACCTGTCCGCGCCCGGGACGCTGGAGCCCGCGCTGAAAGGCGTGGAGAGCGTGTTCCTGCTGTGGCCCCATTTCACCGCGGACGGCGCCGCCGAGGTGGTCACGGCCATCGCCGGGCAGGCGCGGCGCGTGGTCTACCTGTCGGCCAACGTGGCGGACGAGCCGGTGACGCACTACCACGAGGTCGAGCGGCTGATCCGGCACTCGGGGCTCGGGTGGACGTTCCTGCGGCCCGGCGGCTTCGCGGCCAACACGCTGGGCTGGGCCGGGCAGATCAGGCAGGGTGTGGTGCGCTGGCCGTACGGGCAGGCTTCGAGGCCCCTGATCCACGAGCGGGACATCGCGGCGGTGGCCACGCACGTGCTCACCTCGGCGGGCCACAACGGCGCCACGTACGTGCTGACCGGCCCCGAGCGGCTCACCCAGGCCGAGCAGGTGCGTGTGATCGGCGCGGCGACCGGGCGCGAGGTGCGCTGGGAGGAGCAGCCGCCGGAGGAGGCCCGCGAGCAGCTCATGGCCTCCTGGGGGAACGCGGTCTTCGTCGAGAGCGCGCTGAAGGCATGGGGCAGCTTCGTGACGGCTCCCGAGCAGGCCACCGACACCGTGGAGCGGCTGCTCGGGAGGCCCGCTCTGACGTTCGGTCAGTGGGCGGAGGATCACGTGGCGGACTTCAGCTGACCTCGTCCACGGGGTGCTCCACGAGGGCCAGGATGCGGCTGGACATGAACCTGGCCGTCCGCACCGGCGTGCCGGTGCGGGTGACCTCGCTCACCTCGACGAGGCCCCGCCTCGTGGTCACGTCGACCCGCCGCCCGGCGCGAGTGGCCCTGATCTCGTACGTACGCGGTGTGCCTCCGGCATCGATGACGATCTCTACCCAGTCGCCCTTCATGTATGGATTCATACCCGCAAACGCGGCACTCTATCCGTACACCAGTACGAAAATCGCCGCAATACCGACGCAGACGATGATCCCCCGGAGCACGGGCGCCGGGATGCGCCGCCCCACCCTGGCGCCCAGGGAGCCGCCCGCCACCGCGCCCATGGCCACCCCCGCCACGGCGAGCCAGTTCACGTGCGCGACCACGATGAACAGCGCGGCGGCCACGGCGTTGACGATCAGCGCGAGGACGTTCTTGGCCGCGTTCACCCGCTGGAGGTCGTCGTCGAGGAAGCTGCCGAGCAGCCCGATCAGCAGCACACCCTGGGCGGCGCCGAAGTACCCGCCGTAGATTCCGGCGGCCAGCACGCCGAACCACAGCTCCAGCCCTCCGTGCGGGTGCGCGTGCCGGCGCCGGTCGGCCAGCCACCGGTTGAGCCTGGGCTGCACCAGGACCAGCACGCAGGCCAGCGCGATCAGCGCGATGACGACGACCTGGAACACCGACGGATCCAGGAACAGCAGCAGGATCCCGCCGGCCAGCGCTCCGAGGGCCGAGGCCAGGCCCAGGCGCAGGAGGCGTTCGCGCTGGCCCCGGAGCTCGGGGCGGTAGCCGTACGCGGCCGTGAACGAGCCCGGCACGAGCCCGATGGTGTTGGAGACGTTGGCGGTGACGGGATCGACGCCGATCGCCAGCAGCGTGGGGAACGTGATCAGGGAGCCTGACCCGACGACCGCGTTGATCGCACCGGCCACCATCCCGGCCACGCAGACCGCGGCCAGTTCCCACCCCGTCACAAGCCCTCCTTACGTGTCCGGGCTCTTAGGGGGTGTGAAGAGGCCGCCCAGATTCTCCAGAACTTTGCCCATTTCTGATGGGACGATCCAGATCTTATTGGCGTCGCCCTTGGCGATCTCAGGCAGGGTCTGCAGGTACTGGTAGGCGAGCAGGTGCTGGTCGGGCTGCCCCTCGTGGATGGCCTTGAACACCATGCCGATCGCGTCCGCCTGGCCCTTGGCGCGCATGGCCTGGGCCTCGGCCTCCGCCTGCGCGCGCAGCACGGCCGCCTCCGCCTCGCCGCGCGCCCGCAGCACGGCCGCCTGCTTCTCGCCCTCCGCCTGGAGGATCGCCGCCTGGCGCTGGCCCTCGGCGGTCAGCACGGCGGCGCGCTTGTCGCGGTCGGCGCGCATCTGCTTCTCCATCGAGTCCTGGATGGAGGAGGGCGGGTCGATGGCCTTGAGCTCGACCCTGTTGACCCGGATGCCCCACTTGCCCGTCGCCTCGTCGAGCACGCCGCGCAGCGCGGTGTTGATGTCCTCGCGCGAGGTCAGCGTGCGTTCCAGGTCCATGCCGCCGACCACGTTGCGCAGCGTCGTGACCGTGAGCTGCTCGACGCCGATCAGGAAGTTCGCGATCTCGTACGTGGCCGCCTTCGGATTGGTGACCTGGAAGTAGATGACGGTGTCGATGGACACGACCAGGTTGTCGGAGGTGATCACCGGCTGCGGCGGGAAGGAGACCACCTGCTCCCGCAGGTCGATCATGTCCTTGATGCGGTCGATGAACGGCACCACGAGGTTGAGCCCCGGGGTCAGCGTCCGGTGGTAGCGCCCGAGGCGTTCGATGATGGCGGCCGTGGCCTGGGGGATGATGCGGACCGTTCGGGCCACCCCGAAACCCACCGCCGCGACCACGACAAGGGCGACGATGAGCTGCTCGACGGACATGGCGACGCTCCGAAGTCGAGGGGACCGACTCCGTTGATCCTATTTCCTTTCCGCTTTCGGCGGCTTTTATGTGGATAAATAGGGGGATTAGTGGGCGCGCGCGTACCAGCGGCCCTCGGCGCTGCGCTCCAGCGAGAGCGGCACCCCGAACGCCTGCGACAGGTTTTCGGGCGTCATCACGTGCTCCAGCGGCCCCTGCGCCACCACCGAGCCGTGCCTCAGCAGCAGCCCGTGCGTGAACCCGATCGGCACCTCTTCCACGTGGTGCGTCACCAGCATGAGCGTCGGCGAACGGTAGTCGCCCGCCAGCACCGACAGCCGGCGCACCAGGTCTTCGCGCCCGCCCAGGTCGAGCCCGGCCGCGGGCTCGTCGAGCAGCAGCATCTCGGGGTCGGGCATGAGAGCGCGCGCGATCTGCACCCGCTTGCGCTCCCCCTCCGACAGCGTGCCGAACCGCCGCCTGATCAGATGGGCCGCGCCCATCATGTCGATCAGCTCGACCGCCCTGGTCACGTCATTGGAGTCGTACTCCTCCGTCCAGCGGCCCATGATCCCGTACGAGGCGGTCAGCACGAGGTCGATGACCTTCTCCTCCGGCGGGATGCGCTCGGCCAGCGCGGAGCTCGCCAGCCCGATCCGCGGGCGCAGATCGAAGACGTCCGCCTGTCCCAGCCGCTCCCCGAGCACCTCGACCAGGCCCTCGCTCGGGTAGAGCAACGTGGCCGCGACCTGCAGCAACGTGGTCTTGCCCGCGCCGTTGGGGCCGACGACGACCCAACGCTCGTCGGCGTTGACCGTCCAGTCGATGCCGCGCAGCAGGGCCGCTCCGTCCCGCCTGACGGCGACGTCCTGGAGCCGCAGCACCTGACCACCCATCCCCGATACCTCCTTAGGAGTCACGCTCGGGACAAACCTATTGCAGGGCGAGCGCATATCGTGGATCGGTGCGCCCTGAATCGCCTGTCTGTCCCTCCCTGGTCGCCTGGGGCAACGCGTGGCTCGCCGGTCACGTCGGTCTCGACGAGGCGGCTGACCACGTGGAAGCCGCCGGCGGTCCCACCGTGGCCGACGACGTCCCGTTGCGTAAATACCTCGCAAACCTGCGCTCCGACGGCCTGCGCGAGTTCCGCCTCGCGCTGCCCGCGCCCGGCGATCCGCTGGGGCTGTCGGGACCCGCGCCGTTCAACTCGGCCGCGGTGGACGCCGGCGAGGCCGCCATCGCGGTGCTCGACGGCCGCAACCTCGGCCTGGTACCGGTACCCGACCTGCGCGGGTCGTCGTATGTCGGGGTACGCCTGGAGATCCACGACTCCGGGCCCGTACGCCATGATCTGCCGTCGCTGTCGGAGGCCGAACGCGAGCTGTCGGAGGCCATGCGCTCGGCCACCGACACCCTGTCCGCCGTCGAAGGCCCCCTGCAGTCCCGCCCCTCGTCCGTCGGGCACCGGGGCGGCGAGCTGGCGCCCGGCTACCCCGCGCGGGCTCACCGCGTCTCCACCCTCGCCACGCGGCTGGCCACCGTGGTGCGGCTGGCCGACGAGCGCGGGCTCACGTCGGGGCAGGTCGCCGCCCGCGCCACTGCCCTGCGCGACCTGGACCGGGCGGTACGCCGTGCGCTCGTGGCCGCCCATCACGCGATCTTCGAACCGATCAGGAGCACGTAGCCGGCCCACTAAGAGCCGCTCGCGATCTTCCACAGCCTGACCACCCTGTCCTTGCCCGCGGACATGATGACCGCGTCCCCGTCGAGTGGGACGATGCCCACGGCGTACACGCCCTTCTTGTGGGCCTTGACCGGTTTGCCGAGCGTCTTGCGGGTCTCGGGGTCCCAGAGCCTGATCGTGCCGTCGGTGCCGCCGGACAGCAGCACCGTGCGGCCGTCGAGGGTGCCGAAGGAGAGCGAGTAAACGATCTTCTTGTGGCCGGAGAGGGTGGCGACGGTCTTGCGGCTCTTCGGATCCCAGAGCCTGATTTTTCCGTCTTTACCGCCAGATGCCACGACCACCTTCCCGCTCACCTTGCCGACCGCGACCGAGTACACGCCCCTGGAATGGCCCTTGTACGCCTTCCCGTACGCCTTGCGCCGGGCCATGTCCCACATGCGCACCGTCTCGTCCTCGCTGGCCGAGATGGCGACGGCCCGGTCGCCTATGTGGGTGGCGCTGAGCCAGTTGACCGGCTTGCGGTGGGCTCTGATGATCTTGCCGGTGGACTTGCGCTTCTTCAGGTCCCAGAACCTCAGATAGCCGTCGGCGTCGCCGGTGACCGCGACGTACTTGCCCTTCACCTTGGTGACGGCGACCGCGTAGACGGCGTCGCCGTGCCAGCCGAGCACCTTGCCCTTGTGGGTCTTGAGGTTCCACAGGCGCACGCTGCCGTCGTACCCGCCGGAGACGGCCATGGGGGTCTTGCCGACCATCACGCAGGCTACGGCGTACACCTCCTCGCTGTGGCCCTTCATCGTGGCCAGCGACTTGTGCCCGGCCAGGTCCCACAGCCGCACCCGGCCGTCCTGCCCGCCGGTGACCAGCCACGCCTTGCCGCCCGCAGAGATCGCGGAGATCGTCTGGACGCCCTTGGTGTGGCCCTTGAACGACTTCCCGTCCTGCTTGCCGAGAACGGGGACGACCTTCTGCGTGGGGGTGACCGTCGGGGTCGGGGTGACCTGGGTCGGTGTCGGCGTCGGGGTCTCGGTCTGCGTCTGGGCTTGCGTCTGAGCCGGGCCCGCGCTCACGGAGGTGGTCGCCTGGGCCGCGTTCCCGCCGGTCGGCGCGCCGGTGCCGAACATCTTCGGCCCGAAGTACAGCACGCTCCCGGCCAGCGCCAGCGCCACGACGAGCGCGCCGGAGACCATGGCGGCCCGCCTGCGCCTGGCGTTGGTCTCGTCGGGCCGCTCCTCTGCCGGCGCATGCTTGAAGAACGCGTCGTTGTCCCCTCGCCCGCCGCCCTCCCCCGCCAACGGCTTCCGGGACGGGGACGCCTGCCCCGGCCCTTGCCCCTGGCTCCCTTGGCCCTGGCCCGGCACCGACGGCGCACGCCCGGGCGGCCCCTCACCGCCCGCAACCGCCTCCGACCCCGGCGCCACCGGGCCAGGCGCCACCGGGCCGGGCGCCGGTGGACGGGGCGCGGCCGGGTGGGGCGCGGCGCTCATCGGATAGGGCGGCGGCACCTGTGACGGACCCGACGGAGGCTGCTGCCGAGGCACATAAGGCACACCATGCGGCCCGCCACCGTAGCCGGGCGTCGCACCCTGCCCAGGCGCGCCACCCCGTCTCGGCCCGCCGCCCTGTTGCGGTGGCACGTAGGGCGCCGCAGGTGGTCCGGCCGCGGGGCCCTGGGGCGGCGGGTACGCCTCCCCCGACGGGTTCGCCCACCCGTACCCGCCAGAAGGGGCGGACGACGGAGGGCCACTGGGATTCGCCCACCCGCTGCCGCCCGGCGGAGCCTCGGGGGCGGGCCCGTGGGGGCTCGCCCAGCCGGCGGCGGGCGAGGGCGGATCCGGCGGGGTCTGCTCGGCCGCGAGTTGCGAGCCCGTGTTGAGCGCGTCCTCGGGCCGCGGCGACTCACCCTCGTTCGCCAGCAGCGCGAACAGCACGTCGGCCGCCACGGGCCGCTCGTCGGCCCGCTTGCGCAGGCACAACCGCACGACCGGCCGCAGGGTCTCGGGCAGCGCCGAGAGGTCGGGCTCCTCGTGCATCACCCGGTAGACGACCGCGGGCAGGCTGTCCTGGCCGAACGCGGGCCGTCCCGTGGCCGCGAACACCATGGTCAGGGCCCAGCTGAACATGTCACTGGCCGGCCCCACCCGCTCGGCCGAAATCTGCTCGGGCGACATGTACGCGGGCGTCCCCACGACCCCGCTGCTGATCGTCATGGCCGAGTCCAGCGCCCGCGCGATGCCGAAGTCGATCACCCGCGGCCCGTCGTGGCCGAGCAGCACGTTGCTGGGCTTGAAGTCGCGGTGCACGATCCCGGCGCGGTGGATGGCGGCCAGCGCGGTGACCGTTCCGACGGCCAGGCGGTAGAGCGCGCCGCCCGTACGAGGCCCGTCCCGCTGCACCACCGCCTGCAGGGAGACCCCGTCCACCAGCTCGCTGACGATGTACGGGTGCTCGCCGTCCATGTGGGCCCCCAGCACCTGCGCGGTGCAGAACTGGGCCACCCGCCGCGCGGCCGCCACCTCGCGCAGGAAGCGTTCGGAGTCCAGTCCGGGCTTGTCCAGCCGGGTGTTCAACAGCTTGATCGCCACGCGCCGCCCGTCGGGCGACTCACCCTCGAAAACGATCCCCTGCGCCCCCTTGCCCAGGCGGCCGAGCAGC
Organism: Nonomuraea sp. NPDC051941; assembly: GCF_044593615.1. NCBI lineage: Bacteria > Bacillati > Actinomycetota > Actinomycetes > Streptosporangiales > Streptosporangiaceae > Nonomuraea > Nonomuraea sp. NPDC051941. Next base: position 53,761 of record NZ_JBIUCF010000042.1, on the reverse strand, counting down.
CGGTATTCGCCCAGTGTTCGCGGATCGGTCGGCTGTAAGGGGTGCGTTTCCGGCACCTGGCCCTCCCCGTTGTGCTAGACCCCCGTTCACAAGTGGGATAGGCGCGGGCAAAAACCCACAAACCACCCCAGGTCACGAAAGATCATCGCTCTTTGCGAAAAATTTGCCCTACGCAATAATCGTGGAGATGATCGGGGATTTCCAGCACCGTACGGGGAGCCGTCATATGCGCAGAAGCTTCAGCCTGTTCTTAGCCGGCGGTCTGGCCGCCGCGCCGCTGGCCGTACCCGCCCCGGCGAGTGCCGCCGCCGCTGCCGCCCCCACCACCGCGGCGGTCGCCCGGGTGAAGCCGTACTCCAGCTTCAAGATCTCCGTCACGCCCAGCGGCCGCACCAAGCGCGGCGGCAAGATCACGTATTACGTCCGCGCCAAGAACCTGGGCCCCTACTACGCCGACTACTACTGGATCGGCGGCCAGGTGCCCAAGGGCGTCGTGCCCACCCTGCGCTGGGGCGCCGCTAAGGGCACCAAGTGCACCTGGGAAGGCCGCTGGTTCTGGTGCTGGGGCCCGCTGCGACTGGAGAAGGGCAAGACCGACTGGCTCAACTTCCAGGTGACGCTGAAGAAGGGCACCAAGGGCACGGCCACGGCGCGGCTCGGCGTGATGTCGTTCGACGTCGACCAGGGCATGGAGAACATCGACGAGGAAGAGCTCAAGCGCCTCGGCATCAAGGGCTACTACTGGCTCAAGAAGGTCAATACCAAGATCGTCTCTCCGCCGCGCCGGCCGGGCCGTAGCTGGTCGCCGCCTCCGCCGGTCAAGACGTACAACCCGCCTGCCAGCCACGAAGAGAGCAACAAGAAGAAGGACACCTGACCTTCACCCCAGGCCGCCTCCGCGGAGCGGAGGCCGTAAGCACTACCCCAGGCCGTGCCGTACGGCGTACAGCGCGGCCTGGGTGCGGTCCTGGACGCCCAGCTTCATCAGCACGTTGGAGACGTGGGTCTTGACCGTCTTCTCCGCGACGGCCAGGCTCCTGGCGATCTCCCGGTTGGACCGGCCGGCCGCGATGAGCGCGAGCACCTCGCGTTCGCGGTCGGTCAGCGGCACCGGTGGCGGGCCGTCCGGCGCCGACAGCATCGCCTCGGCGGCCTCGGGCGCCAGTAACACCTGCCCTCCGTGCACGGACCGCACGGCCTGCACCAGCGCGGTCGGATCGACGTCCTTGTAGAGGAACCCCGACGCCCCCGCCCGCATGGCCGGGCCGACGTCGGACCGGTCGCTCACCGACGTCAGCACGACCACCCTGGTCGCCGACCCGGCCAGCCGTTCGAGCGTGCCGAGCCCGTCGAGCACCGGCATCTTCAGGTCCAGCAGCAGCACGTCGGGCGACAGCTCCCCGACCAGCTCGACGGCCTGCGCCCCGTCGCCCGCCTCACCGACGACCGTGATGTCGTCCTGCAGGTCGAGGAACGTACGCAGCCCCTGCCGCACCACCGGATGATCGTCGGCGATCAGCACCCGGATCAAACGCCCACCTCCACACGTACCGTGGTCCCCCTGCCGTGGGCCGACTCGACGGTCATGGCCCCGCCCACGGACTCCGCCCTGTCGCGCATCGACACCAGGCCCAGGCCGCGCGACTCCGCCTGTTCGAAGCCGTTGCCGTCGTCGCGCACGATCAACACCAGCCTGCCGTCCGCGTACCCCAGGCGCACGGAGACGCTCGCGGCCTCCGCGTGCCTGAGCGCGTTGTGCAGCGCCTCCTGGGCCACTCTGAGCACCGCCACCTCGACCGCCGGGTCGACCGGCGGCAGCTCCACGCACTCGAACGTGACCAGGGACGGGTGGAGCCGGTCCAGCAGGCGCACGTGCTTGCGCAGCGTCTCGGCCAGGCCGTGCCGGTCGAGCTCGGCGGGCCGCAGCTCGACGATCACCGCCCGCAGCTCGGACAGGGCCTCCCCGGCCAGGCGCTGGACGCGTTCGAGCTCGGCGGCGGCCTGCTCGGGCGCCCGGTCGAGCATGGCGGAGGCGGCCTGCGCGGTGAGCCTGAGCGAGAACAGCTTCTGCGTCACGGCGTCGTGCAGCTCGCGGGCCACCCGGTTGCGCTCCTCCAGCATGGCCAGCTCGCGCCCGCGCTCGTAGAGCCTGGCGTTGGTCAGCGCGATGGCCGCGTGCGCGGCGAACAGCGTCAGCAGCTCCTGGTCGGCCTGCGTGAAGCCGCCCGGCGTGCGCTTGTTGGCCAGGAAGATGATGCCGAGCACCTGGTCGCCGTCGCGGATCGGGACGCCGAGGAAGTCCTTCATCACCGGGTGGGCCTTCGGCCACCACTCGAACCTCGGGTCCTTGCGCAGGTCGGGCAGCCTGACGGGGCTCCCCTCGCGGAGCATCGCGCCGAGCATGCCATGCTGTCTGGGCAGCGGCCCGATCGCGTCCCACTGCTTGTCGGTGAGGCCCTCGGCGACGAACTCGCCGAACGACCCCTCGTCGTCGGGCACGCCGAGCGCGGCGTAGCGGGCGTCGAGCAGCCGTTGCGCCGAACGTACGATGACCTGCAGCACCTCGCGGACCGACAGATGGCGGGTGACCGCGAGCACCGCGGAGCTCACCGCCTGCAGGATCTCGTCTCGGTCGGAGGTCACGGGACCCAGCTTATGGTCCTAGGACGATGTGCCCAGGCGGCGGCGGGACTTCGGCCCGATGTGCGCGGCCCGCGGCGTTCCTAACGTCGGCACCATGACGAACACCGCACTCATCACCGGCGCTTCCCGCGGTCTCGGACTCGCCCTGGCGAGGTCTCTGGCGGGCGCCGGCTGGAACCTCGTGCTCACCGCCCGCGGCGCGGACGACCTGGAGCGGGCCGCGGCCGAACTGGGCGCCGTCGCGATCCCCGGCGACGTGACGGAGCCCGCGCACGTCGAGCGGCTGGCCCGGGCGGCGCCCGAGCTGGACCTGCTGGTCAACAACGCCAGCGACCTCGGCGTGACGCCGCTGCCGCCGCTGGCGGGCTACCCGCTGGAGGCGTTCAGGGTGCTGCTGGAGACCAACGTCACCGCCCCGCTGGCGCTGATCCAGGCCACGCTGCCCGCCCTGCGCGCGGCGGGCGGAGCCGTCGTGAACATCACCTCGGACGCCGCCACGGGCGCGTACGAGGGCTGGGGCGGCTACGGCGCCACCAAGGCGGCCCTGGAGCAGCTCTCCAACGTGTTGTCGGCCGAGGAGCCCGCGGTCCGGGTCTGGTGGGCCGACCCCGGCGAGATGAACACCCGCATGCTCGCCGACGCCGTGGGCGCCGACGAGGCCGCGGGCGCCACCGACCCCGCCAAGGTGGCCGCGGCGCTGCACGACCTGGTGCGGTCCCGTCCGGCCAGCGGCAAAGTGAGCCTGCAATGACCGTCGCGCTCGACTTCGCGCTGCCGCCGGGCCTGTCGGCGAGCGAGCCGCCCGAGGCGCGGGGGATGTCCAGGGACGCGGTACGCCTGATGGTCTCGCGCGGCGACCTCGCCCCCTCGCACCACCACTTCGTCGACCTGCCAGGGCTGCTCGACCCCGGTGACCTGATCGTCGTGAACAACTCGGCGACCCTCCCCGCGGCCGTCCGGCTCGACCGGCTGGCCGTGCACTTCTCCACCGCCAGGGAGGACGGCACCTGGCTGGTCGAGCTGCGCCGCCGTACCGCCACCGCCTCCGAGCCCTACGGCGGTGGTGAGCCCGGCGAGTGGCTGCCGCTGCCGGGACGGGCCACGCTGCGGCTGATCGAACGCGAGACGCCGCGTCTGTGGCGGGCGTCGCTGGACCAGGAGGTGGAGCCGTACCTGCGGGCGCACGGGGCGCCGATCCGCTACTCGTACGTGAGCGGGGACTGGCCGATCGAGGCGTACCAGACCGTGTTCGCGACCGTGCCGGGGAGCGCGGAGATGCCGAGCGCGGCGCGGCCGTTCACCGCGGAGCTGGTGACGGCGCTCGTGGCGCGCGGGATCGGGATCGCGCCGATCACCCTGCACACGGGGGTGGCCTCGCCGGAGAAGGACGAGCCGCCCTACGCCGAGCGGTACGAGGTGCCGGAGGCCACGGCGCGGCTGGTCAACCTGGCGCGCGAGAGCGGCAACCGGGTGGTGGCCGCGGGCACCACCGTCGTACGGGCGCTGGAGACGGCCGTGGGGGCGGACGGGCTGGTCAGCGCGGCCGCCGGGTGGACCAGGCGCATCGTCACGCCCCAGAGCGGCGTACAGGCCGTCACGGGGCTGATCACCGGGCTGCACGAGCCGCGCTCCAGCCACCTGCTGATGCTGACCGCGATCGCGGGCGAGACGGCGCTCGCGCGGGCCTACGGGGAGGCGCTACGGAACGCATATCTGTGGCACGAGTTCGGTGACACGCACTTGATTCTGAAGAAATAGTCTTTACATAGATTTTGCCAACATGATAGGAACAGCGGGCATTTACGGGGGCTTCAAGTGTGTGCGCCTCCCCGTGACCACTTCCTCACCGGAGACGTTTAATGCGTAACCTGACCAAGGCCGCGTCGCTGGCATTGCTGGCGGCGGCCCTGCTTGTCCCGGCTGTTCCTGCTTCCGCTTCCGCCACGACGGCCGCCGACGAGCCGTTCTCGGTCTTCGACGTCAAAGTGAAGGCTGCCAAGACGGCCAAGGCCGGCGGCAAGCTCAACTTCAGCATCGTCGCCACCAACAAGGGGCCCTACCAGGCCGACGCCTACTTTGTCGGCGGCGAGTTCCCCAAGGGGGTCGACCTCAGGCGGATCATGTACCGCACGAGCGTCAAGGGCACCGAGTGCGGGCTCGAGGGCCGTGCGTTCTTCTGCTTCCTGCCCGAGATCCTGGAGAAGGGTGACTCCATCTCCCTGATCTTCGAGACCAAGCTCAAGAAGACGGCGACCGGCACGCAGACCGCCAAGCTCGGCGTGATCTCCTACGACGTCCAGACGGGCATGGAGAACATGAGCAAGGAAGAGCTCGACCGGCTCGGCATCCCCGAGCACGGCTACGTGAAGACGGTCAAGACCAAGATCGTCCGCTAGCCCGACGCTCTTCGCGTCCCTTGGAACGTTACGGCCGATGAAATGTTGTCCGTACGTCCACGGGACATTCACCTAGGTGTCACCTGCTAGAACAGTCACGGTCGCGCCCGCGCCCGAATGCCCGCCCTGCTTCGCGAGCATCGGGCCGGGCGCAGTACCGTGGCTGGATGTGGACCAGCGCAGCCTCCTGATCACCCTGACCGGCCCCGACCGGCCCGGCGTCACCTCGCGGCTTTTCTCCGTTCTGTCTGCCTTTCCAGTGACTGTGGCGGACATCGAACAGGTCGTCATTCGCGGCCGGCTCACGCTCGGCGTGCTTGTCACGTACGCCGGCGGCCCCCCGACAGGCACCGGCACGACCCTCGGCGCCATGTGGACCGCGGTCGAGCAGGTGGCCGAGGACCTCGGCATGGAGGTCGAGCTCTCCACCGGCTCCCAGACCAAGGAGCAGCGCCGCCGCGGCCGCCTGTCGGTCAGCGTGCTGGGCGCCACGCTCCAGCCCGCCGCCATCGCGGGCATCGCCGGGCGCATCGCCGCCGCCGGCGCGAACATCGACCGCATCGAACGCCTCGCCCAATGGCCCGTCACCTGCATCGAACTGTCCGTCTCCGGCGCCGACCCCAGCTCGTTGCGGGTCGAGCTGGCGGCCGAGGCGGCCGTCCTGGCGGTGGACGTGGCCGTGCAGCGCACCGGCCTGTCGCGGCGCGCCAAGCGGCTGATCGTCATGGACGTCGACTCGACCCTCATCCAGGGCGAGGTCATCGAGCTGCTCGCGGCCCACGCCGGATGCCTGGACGAGGTCGCCAAGGTCACCGAGCAGGCCATGCGCGGCGAGCTCGACTTCGCCGAGTCGCTGCGGCGCCGGGTGGCGCTGCTGGAGGGGCTGCCGGCCGAGGTGTTCGAGGAGGTGCGCAAGGAGGTCGTGCTCACACCCGGCGCCCGCACCCTGGTTCGCACGCTCAAGCGGCTCGACTACCGCTTCGCCATCGTCAGCGGCGGATTCACGCAGATCACCGACGGGCTCGTGGAGGAGCTCGGGATCGACTACTCGGCGGCGAACGTCCTCGAGGTCATCGACGGCCGGCTGACCGGTCGCGTCGTGGGCGAGATCGTGGACCGGCCGGGTAAGGCGCGGGCGCTGGAGCGGTTCGCGAAGGAGGCCGGCCTGCCGATCTCGCAGACGGTGGCCATCGGGGACGGGGCCAACGACCTCGACATGATCGCCGTGGCCGGGCTGGGGGTGGCGTTCAACGCCAAGCCGGTGGTGCGGCAGGCGGCCGACACGGCGGTCAACACTCCCTACCTCGACTCGATCCTCTACCTGCTGGGGATCTCCAGGGACGAGGTGGAGGCGGCGGACGCAGAGGACGGCGCCACCCTCACCGCAGGCTGACCCTCACCCGACAATGCCCATCCTGGGGCCCCAGGATGGGCCCTCCGGCCCTCCAGCCGGCTCCAGCGCCCCCTGGGCCCTCCATGCTCCTGTGGGCCCACCAGGGGGCCTTGGGGTCCTTCAGCCCTCGTGCTCCTTAGGGTCCCAGAGCGTCACCAGGCGCCCCTCACCCATCCAGAGCTCATCCCAGTCGGGCTCCACCTCGATCACCGCGAACGCGCCCGGCCGGAACACGTACTCTCCTCCGGCCAGCCCCACGGCCAGCTCGTGCACGCCCGGGTTGTGCCCGCACAGCACCACGGTGCTCGCCTCGGGATCGACCCGGCGGACCAGCTCCAGCAGCTCATCGGGATACGCCTCGTAGATGTCGCGCTCGTAGCTGATCTCCACCTCGGGAAAGGCGATCTCGGCGGTGCGCTTGGTCCTGAGCGCCGGCGAGCACAGCACGACGTCCGGATTGAGCCCGGCCGCCCGTATCTCGTCGCCAGCCCGCTTGGCGTCCCGCTCGCCCCGCCCGGTCAGCGGCCGCTCCCGATCGGCCAGCCCGGGAACGTGGGCGGCCTTCGCATGCCGCAGCACAATCAAGGTCCGCACCAGATCACCCCGTCCTCGAAGCCCAGACGGCCAGCCCGACGATCACGGCCAGGATGACGAGCATCCCCAGCAGAATGAGGCCCAGGGTCTTCCCACCGCTGGGCTGCTTGTCACCTTTCACGCGCCCAGTTTCCCACCGAGCCACCCCGCCCCCACGCCCGCCTTCACCCCCACCACCCCACGCCCTGCCGCCGGGTCCGCAACCCGCAGGCCCATGCACCCGCACCCGCCACACGCCGCGCAGCACGTACCCCGCATATCGCCACCACGTCCAAGGCGCCGCGCACACCCCCACCACCGCCGAGCCCGCACCTCCTGCACGCCGGCACCCCGCGATACCTGTACGCCCGCCGCCAAGACGCCCGCTTTCCACGCGCCGCAGACCGCACCTACCCCGGCCCCGAATCGCCCGACGAGCCCGCTCATCCCGTTCGTCCGCGCAGGTCCCACATCGACGTCCGTGCCCCCACCTCACCCCCTCGCCGCACCTCATCCCACCTGACGAGACACCCTCGACCGCGTCGCCCTGCGCAGGAGCCGACGACCAGCGGCCCCGGACGTCCGAAGGCCCGGAGGAGCCCGGAAAGACGAGACGCCCGCCCCTACGCAGTAGGGCGGGCGTCTCTCCAGGGTATTGCGGCGTGTTACGAGGCCACGGGCTGGTGCTCGCGGTTGTCGTTGTTGGCCGGTTCGGTGCTCACGGAGCGCCGCTTGGACACCACGATGGCCCCGACCACCACGGCCACCGCCACCACCGTGACGCCGATCCGCAGGGCCGGGTTGCCCGCATACAGCACCACCGCGGGCGCGACCAGCAGCGCCACCAGGTTCATCACCTTGATCAGCGGGTTGATGGCAGGCCCGGCCGTGTCCTTGAACGGGTCGCCGACCGTGTCGCCGATGACGGTGGCGGCGTGCGCCTCCGAGCCCTTGCCACCGTGGTGACCGTCCTCCACCAGCTTCTTGGCGTTGTCCCACGCGCCACCGGAGTTCGACAGGAAGACGGCCATCAGCGTGCCGCACGCGATGGCCCCCGCGAGGAAGGCGCCCAGCGACGCGTACCCGAGGGCGAACCCGACCGCGATCGGCGTCATGACCGCCAGCAGACCGGGCGTGGCCAGCTCGCGGAGCGAGTCACGGGTGCAGATGTCCACGACCCGGCCGTACTCCGGCGTCTCCGTGCCGTCCATGATGCCCGGCTTGTTGCGGAACTGGTCGCGTACCTCGAAGACCACGCGCATCGCGGCCCGTCCGACCGCCATGATCGCGAGCCCCGAGAAGAGGAACACGACCGCGGCCCCGATGATCAGGCCGACCAGGACGTTCGGCTGGTCGATGCTGAGGCTGAAGGTGGCGAACTCGCCGAGCGCGGACTTGACCGCCCCGCTCGCCTTGGCCAGCTCGCCCTCCACCGCGGTGCGGAAGGCGCCGAACAGCGCGGTCGCCGCCAGCACGGCCGTGGCGATCGCGATGCCCTTGGTGATGGCCTTGGTGGTGTTTCCTACCGCGTCCAGGCTGGTGAGCACGCGGGCGCCCTCGCCCTCGACATCGCCCGACATCTCGGCGATGCCCTGGGCGTTGTCGGAGACCGGCCCGAACGTGTCCATGGAGACGATGACGCCGACCGTGGTCAGCAGACCGGTGCCCGCCAGTGCCACCGCGAACAGCGCGATCGTCACGTTCCCGAACCCGAGCAGGAACGCGCCGTAGACCGCGCCGCCGATGACCAGGGCGGAGTAGACGGCCGACTCCAGGCCGACGCTGATGCCGGCCAGGATGACGGTGGCCGGGCCGGTGGCCGAGCTCTCGCCGATCTCGCGTACGGGACGGCGGTTGGTCTCGGTGAAGTAGCCGGTCAGCAGTTGGATGGCGCTGGCCAGCACCAGGCCGATGAGCACCGCGCCGATGGCGATGAGCCGCGGGTTGGCGTCGGACTGCTCGGTGGCGCCGGTCAGGGCGCTGAAGCTGTCGGGCAGATACAGGAACGCGGCCACGGTGACGAGCACCGCGGAGATCGCGGCCGAGATGAAGAAGCTGCGGTTGATCGCCGACATGCCGTTGCGGTCGCGGTCGCGCATTCCGGTGACGAAGATGCCGATGATCGCCGTGATCACGCCGACCATGGGGACGATCAGGGGGAAGACCAGCCCCTGCTCGCCGAAGGCCACCTTGCCCAGGATGAGGCTGGCGACCAGCATGACCGCGTACGACTCGAACAGGTCGGCCGCCATGCCCGCGCAGTCACCGACGTTGTCGCCCACGTTGTCGGCGATGGTCGCGGCGTTGCGCGGGTCGTCCTCCGGGATGCCCTGCTCGACCTTGCCGACCAGGTCGGCGCCGACGTCGGCGGCCTTGGTGAAGATGCCGCCGCCGACTCGCATGAACATCGCGAGCAGCGCCGCCCCGAACCCGAATCCCTCGAGCACGCCAGGGGCGTTGCCCTGGTAGATGAACACGACCACGGCCGCGCCGAACAGGCCGAGGCCCACGGTGAACATCCCGGCCACGCCGCCGGTGCGGAACGCGATGCGCATGGCGCGCTTCTCGCCCGAATCGTTGGCCGCGGCGGCGACACGGACATTTCCGCGCACGGCCAGCCACATGCCCATGAACCCGGTCAGCGCGGAGAAAACCGCACCAACCACGAAGAAGATCGAACGTCCGACGACTACGTCCGTTTCCCCCGGTAGAAGGAGCAACAGGATAGGTATTGCGACGACGAAGATCGCCAATGTGCGGAACTGGCGCGCCAGATAGGCGGCGGCGCCTTCTTGTACGGCACGCGCGATGTTCTGCATGCGCTCCGTGCCTTGGCCGGCGGACAGCACTTCGCGCACCAGGCCGCCTGCGACGGCTAGTGCGATCAGTGCGACCGCGGCGACCACGATCACGATGGTGAGATTGTTTCCGCTCAGGGCCAGATTGGACGCTGGCTCCGCTGCCAGCATGTGCCTGCTCATCGTTCTCCTCGGCAAGACCGGTCGTCCTGCCCGGGCGGTGCTGCAGTTTTCCTCGGCGGGTGTTGCGGCACCATCCGGGTTGTGGGTGCCGCTTCCGGTTGAATCCGCGTTCCGCCGGATCACCTTGGCCGGTGCGGGGAGTCTACGCAGGCACTGAACGGATATGAAGGCTCTCGAGGTGGCTATTTGTGCGCGCGTCCAGTAATCCCCTGACAGCGGGCCGGTTTGCGGCCTGACAGGCGAAATTTCCCCGGGTTTAAGGTCATGAAAACCTCCGGATAGGGCCGGACCGAAACTTGGGCCGCCAGGAGCGATGCTGGAGGGACCTGAGAGGCGGAGGCCGACCACCGAAACGACCGCCCACCATGGTCACCGCCACCTGCCACCGCCACCCGGCCACGGCACCACCGCCCAGGACACGGCACGCGGGCCCCCTACCCGCGATCACCCCATCGGGCCCCTGCGGACACGGCCACATCGAGGGCCCGTCCGCGCCGCGAACCGCACCTCATCCGACGACCGGAATCGCCCACCGCCCCCGTCGCCTGGACCCGCCACGCGACGACCGGAACCGCGGTCCGCCTTGTGCGCTCATTCACCCACATGGCCACCCACAAAGCGGCCACGTTCCCGCCACAGGCTCCATTCACCCCACATGACCGCCCACGCCATGGGCGTGTCCACGCCATACGACCCCCCACGCTACGGGCGTGTTCACGCCATATGACCGTCCATGCCGGGGGCATGTTCACCCCGCATGACCGCCCCCCACAAGGCCGCTCGCCTCGCGAACCCGCTTGCCACGCGACCGCCCCACCCCTCCCCGCGAGCCGTTCGCACCGCGCGACAGCCGGCCCACGAACTCCGTCCGCACGTCGGGGCCACCCGTAGCGACGACTCCGCCCCACGAACCCACTCGCCCCACGCGACAGCCCGCCCACAAACCCGGTTTGCCCGTCGGGGCCACCAGTGGGGCCGACTCCGCTCCACGAACCCCGCTCGCCCCGTAGGGCCGGCGGAAGGCGGAAGCCACGGTGCCCGTGCGCCGTGACGGTGGCCGGTCACGTGCGGGTCAGCGGGCGTCTCCCTGGAGGCGCTCAGCCACGTGCGGCGGGTGGCGCCGCCCGTGCTCCGCCGTACAAGATGGGGTTTTTGAGCGCAGAACAGCCGCACGCCGGGCACCACGAAGGGACGCCCGGCGGAACGAGGCGGGACGGCGGAGCTCGCTCAGACCTTGGCGGTCGCGGGCCAGCTCATGCGGATGTTCGTGCCCTTCGGGCTGGGGAAGATCTCGACGTCGTCGGCCAAGCCCTCGATGACCGCGAGGCCGAAGCCTGACATGAACGAGTCAGAGAGCATGCCCAGATCGAGGGGTTGCTCCTGCTTGATCTCATCGCTGGGGGCCTGGTCGCTGACCGTGACTTCGAAACGCCCGGAGTCGTCACGCAGCTCGATGCGGATGGGCTCGCCCGGACAGTGGACGCGGTGCGCCTCGACTGCCCGGGAGCAGGCCTCACCCACAGCGAGCCTGACCTCGTCCAACAGGGACTCCTCCACGCCGGTGCGGCGAGCGATCGCCGTCGCCACCAGCCGCGCGGTCCGCACATGGGCGGGAAGAGCGCTGAACGTCAGCTCGACGGTAGCCATGCTACTTGTCTTTGCCGTGAGCTTCCTTGGCCTCGTCGACCGAAGCGTAGATCCCGAAGACCTTGGTCAGACCGGTAATCCGGAAGATCTTCAGGATGCGCTCCTGCGTGCAGACAAGCTCGAGCGAGCCGTCGTGCGCACGAACCCGCTTGAGCCCCCCGACCAGGACGCCAAGGCCCGTGGAGTCGAGGAAGTCCACCTTCTCCATGTTGACGAGCAGGTGGAAGTTGCCCTTGTTCACCAGGTCGATGAGGAGCTCACGCAATCTCGGCGCCGTGTAGACATCGATCTCACCCTCGACCTCCACGATGGTGAGTCGGTCTTCGGTGCGGTGATCCAACTTCAGATCCACAGATCCTCCAGCGCCTCGCCTGCGAAACTACTCTCTTGGGACTGGCAATCTGGAGCGTGGCCCCAGATCGTCCGACCCTGACGCGCGGCATTCAACCATGCGTCTGGCTTGTGTCTATACGAAATCACGATTCCCGGCGACTTTGCCCATCGATGCAAGACTGGAAACAGTGACTTCCTCCGCATCCTCCCCACAACAGGCGGGTCCACTCCTCCGCCACCTGCTCGGTGTTCCCGCACGTCATGAGCGTGTCACTCATGTGGAGCATGTTCCAGCACGTCGGGCGGGTCAAGCGGGATGGCCCAAATGGACGCCAGAAGTACTTGTTACGCGCTTGGCGAACCGTGGGGTGACAGGACTCTGGCCTCACCAGTACGAGGCCGCCGACCTGGCATTTCGTGGCCGAAACGTGATCATCTCAACGGGTACGGCGTCCGGGAAGTCGCTGGCGTACCTCACTCCCGCCGTCGCCTCATGCCTCGACGGCGGCACGATCCTCTACCTGACCCCGACCAAGGCCCTGGCCGCCGACCAGCTGCGCGGCCTGCGCGAGCTGCGCATCACCCAGCTCCGCGCGGCCTGCTTCGACGGCGACACGCCGTTCGAGGAACGTACGTGGGTGCGCCAGCACGCCAACTACGTCCTGACGAATCCGGACATGCTGCACCGCAGCATCCTCCCCCGCCACGCTCAGTGGTCCTCGTTCTTCCGCCGGTTGCGCATGGTCGTCATCGACGAGTGCCACGGCTACCGCGGCGTCTTCGGCTCCCACGTCGCGCAGATCCTGCGCCGCCTGCGCCGCGTCTGCGCCCGATACGGCTCGCGCCCCACGTTCCTGCTCGCGTCGGCGACCGCCAGCGAGCCGGGCGCGTTCGGGATGAGGCTGACGGGGCTTGAGATGGACGAGGTGACCGTGGACGCCTCGCCCAAGGGTTCCACCACCATCGCGCTGTGGGAGCCGCCCCTGACCGAGCTACGGGGCGAGGGAGGGGCTCCTGTGCGGCGGACGGCCACGGCGGAGGCGGCGGATCTGCTGGCGGACCTCGTCCTGGCCGACGTCCGCACGCTCGCCTTCGTACGTTCCCGCCGCGGCGCCGAAACGGTCGCCCTGACGGCCCGCGCCAAGCTCGCCGACGTGGCCTTCTCCCTCTCCACCCGCCACCCCCGCCCCTCCACCCCCCGCCGGCCGAACCCAACCCCGCCGGAATCGGACCCCACCCTCAACCACCAGCCAGGCACAGCGGAGCCTGCCGACACCACCCAGTCGGGCCTGCTGGAAACGGACCTCACCACCCACCACCGACCACCCGCCCGCGCCACCCCGCCGGAAGCGGATCCCGCTCTCAGCCACCAGCCGGGCACAGCGGAGCCGGCGGGCCCCGCCACGCCGGAACCCTCCCGGACCACCAGCGGACTCTCCGGGACAACCCCGGCGGTCAGCACGTCAAAGCATGAGGGCCCGGCAGCCGAGCCGGCCTCGGAGAGCTCCCTCAGGTGGGCACTCCCGGACGCCCCCGCCCAGCCGGACTGGACCGACCTCCCCAACAAGATCGCCGCCTACCGAGCCGGATACCTCGCCGAAGACCGCAGGATCCTGGAGAAGGCCCTCCGCTCGGGCACGATCATGGGCCTGGCCACCACCAACGCCCTCGAACTCGGCGTGGACGTCTCAGGCCTGGACGCCGTGCTGATCGCGGGCTGGCCCGGCACCCGCGCCTCCCTCTGGCAGCAGGCGGGCCGGGCGGGCCGCGACGGCCAGGACGCGCTCGCCGTGCTGATCGCCAGGGACGACCCCTTGGACACCTACCTCGTCCACCACCCCCAGGCCCTGTTCGGCCAGCCCGTCGAGGCGATCGTCCTCGACCCCGACAACCCGTACGTCCTGGGCCCCCACCTCTGCGCCGCGGCCGCCGAGATCCCGCTGACCGACGACGACCTGCCCACCTTCGGCACCACCACCTCAACGGTCCTCGATGACCTGGTCTCCCAGGGGCTGCTCAGGAGGCGCCCCGCGGGCTGGTTCTGGACCAGGCGGGAGCGTGCCACCGACCTCGCCGACATCCGAGGCGGCGGAGGCGCTCCCATCCAGGTCGTGGAATCGTCCACCGGCCGCCTCCTGGGCAGCGTGGACGAACCGTCCGCGCACACGACGGTGCACACGGGCGCGGTCTACCTCCATCAGGGCGAGACCTTCCTGGTGGAGCTTCTGGACCTGGAGGCCGGGGTCGCCCTGGTGTCCAGCGCGACTCCGGATTTCACGACGTTCGCTCGCGACATCACCGACATCTCCATCCTCGCCACCCAGCGCTCCCACCCCCTGGGCCCCGGCACGCTCCACTTCGGCGAGGTGGAGGTGACCCGGCAAGTGGTCTCGTACCTCAAGAGACGTCTCCAATCAGGCGAGATGCTCGGCGACGAACCCCTGGACCTGCCACCCCGTACCCTCCGCACCCGCGCCGTCTGGTGGACGCTCCCCGCCTCGGCGGTCGCGCCGCTCGCCGAAGCGGGCATCGACCTCGGTGGCGCCGCCCACGCCGCCGAACACGCCTCCATCGGCCTGCTCCCCCTCTTCGCCACCTGCGACCGCTGGGACATCGGCGGCGTCTCCACCGAACTGCACGCCGACACGGGGCTGCTCACCGTCTTCGTGTACGACGGCCACGAGGGCGGGGCGGGTTTCGCCGAACGCGGCTACGCCCGTGCGGCCGAGTGGCTGACCGCCACACGCGAAGCCATAACCTCATGCGAATGCGAACGCGGCTGCCCCTCCTGCATTCAGTCCCCGAAATGCGGCAACGGCAACGAACCCCTCGACAAACGAGGCGCCGTCCGCCTCCTCAACACACTGCTGTCACCTCAGTAAAACGCCAAGACATCCACGCAAGAACTGCCACCGATCGCGCGCCACCTGGCGCGCACTTTTCCGCGCGAGCGAGCGCCTGCCGCCCGTGAAATCGGGTCCGCCCGACCCGTTATCCCGAGCACCCGGAACCCCTCCGGAGCCGCCGTCCGAGCACCCCGAAACCCCTCCGGACTCGCCGTCCCGAGCGCCCCGAACCCGTCTCCATCTGCACTATCGCACGCCAACCCAGACCTCGGGCCGGTCGATCGATAAGCCGAATCAAATAGCCGATTTAGCTTTCGCCATCTCTATGCCGAGGACCCACAAAAGCGCGTGCCTCGCCTTCACCCTTGCCATCATCTTCGCCGGACCAGAAATCGGCCGCCCCCGGCTGCGGACGTTCCCAAAATCCGCTGTCCTCCATTGACCGAGGAGACGGCGGCAGATAATCATCCCAGCGATCCTCCATCCGCGCGGCGGGCCGAACGGGGGATACGTCGGGCTCGGGGACATCCGTGACCGCGGAACTGGGCAAGGTGATGCGAACCGGCCCCTGGCGGGTTTCCGGAACGTCTCGCACCTCCTCCACCGCCCCGAACGCGGCGGAAGCCTCCTCACGCTTCCGGTCGAGCGCGGGCGGCGCCGACGACCGTTCCGGAGTGACCCCTTCGGAACTCTCATCTGACACCAGCCGCTGATCACGGGACTGATCGGGAACCCGAGTCTTGGCGACGGCCAGGATCACGGCGGGCCGCCGTCGGGGCGGGGCCGTGGTGACCGAAACGCTTTCGTTCGCGTGAGCGGCCTGAACCCCGCCGACCGGCGACGTGCTCACTCCCGTGGTCGCTGCGGCCGTACCAGGTGTGGAGCTCTCACCCGTGGCGAGCGCCCGCCGCCGTGCCCAGGCCCCCGCATGAGCGCCGAACAGCAGCAGGAGGACACCCGCTGCGACGTAGAGGCCGTACTGGCCGAGGTTCCCGATCGGTGACTCGCTCGACTGCGCCTTCACCTCGGGCTGGACGGGAGCGGTGTCCGCGCCACTTTTCGCGTCGGATGGGCGCAGACCGCCCGTTTCGTCGGCCGTGGGGATCGGCAGGTTCCCGTTCGGGTCGGCGTCGGGTATTTCCGGAAGCTTGGCTGTCGTCCGCTTGTGTGTCGTCGGGTTCGTCGTCGGCAGGGTCTGTCTCTTGGCGGGCAGCGTGGGGAGCGGGCCGACGTTCTTGGTGGTCTTCGGGGTCCGGGTGCCGGCGGTCTTCTTCTTCGTCGGCGTGGGCGTCGGCGCGGCGGGGAAGGCGACGTACGCGGCGGCCGAATTGCCCGACCCGATCGACCCGCCGTCGCCGTCACCCCTGAACGCCTTGACCGTGAACCCCACCTTCTGGCCCTTCGCCTTGGCCGGCACGGCGAGCACCGCCTGGCACGTGGACCCGGCGCACGCGCTGTCAGCGGGCAACCTTCCCACGATGCCGGACTGGCTGTTGGAGACCTCGTACGACTGCAGGTCAGGCTCCGAACCCTTGCTCCAGGTCAGCCGAACCTTGGCGCTGCCCTGCCGGGTCGCGTTCACGTTGCCCGGTGCCTCGGGCGGCCGCCGGAGCTTGAACGTGCTGCTCGCGTACCGGCTCCCCGTGAGCTCTCCCTTGAGGGTCACGGTGAAGGTCCCGTTCGGGGCGTTGCCGGCGTCGAACGTGCCGGAGATCGTCTGGCTCGCTCCCCCTCCGGCGACCTTCTGGCTGGGTGTGGAGGGCCCCTCGACGTAGAGGCCCATGGTCAGCTGCATCACGCCTGTTTGCGCGGAAACGGTCACAGACGAGCTCGAAAGCACCTGGCCGTCAGCGGGCGAGGTGATCTGCCCGGACGTGTCGGCCCGCCAGGTCACCGCAGCGGCCTGAGCGGTCCCGCCAAGCGCGATGGTGCCAGCCACGATCATCCCTGTGGCCACCACTCTGCCGACTACCGTCACGACGCTTCCCTCCATCGAGAGCCTCGCGCCGCCTGACCACCCCTGGGGCGTTCACGCGACGACCGGAAGTGCAGTCCGCCCGGCCGATACGGTCACCGACCGTCCCCGTCCCCGCACCCTAGCGACTTCGCTCCGGCGCTCACAGGCGCCTTGTCACATACGGCATGGACTGAGGGTAAGCGGAACCTTACGGTACATACACAACTCTTGGACACCACGTCTAAGAACTCGTGACTGGATCGCGACCTACCCCGCAATCCCCAACCGCCACACCCGTTTTCGGCCGATCAGTCGATTCATTCGCCGCGTTTCGCATCAACCGAAATGTCGCCATTCACCACATCTCCGCCCCAGCGACCATGCCACCCATTCGCCAGCGAAGCACCCACGGTCGACTGGCCCACGAACGCGCCAAGGTCGGTGCAACGCGGGGCAACTCACCTGAAGCGGACCTCAAGCACAGACTGACCCCAGACTCACAGACCGACCTCGGGCACAGACCGACCTCGGGCACAGACCGAGTGCGACCTCGGCCCTCACCACCTGCTCCTCAGCCAACACCGGCACCCACCCACCCCCCTCCTTCGCTATCAGCTCCCACGCCAGATCAACTCCCACGCCAGCCAGCCCGCCCCCACCCTCCGCCACCAGATCCTCGGCAACGAGGCCTCCGACAGGGTCACCGATCTACACTTCGGGGCCGTGGCTGAAACCAAGCGCGGTGGGTCCTTCTACGACGCACCCCAAGTCGTCGGGCGGTACCTCGGTCATCGGCATAGTGGCGTGTCGAGCCCCAACCATGTGATGGAGGAACCGGCTTTCCTGGCGGAACTGGGCGAGGTCGCGGGGCTTCGGGTGTTGGACCTCGGGTGCGGGGATGCGGCCATCGGACAAGTCCTGTTGGATGCCGGCTGTCGTAGCTACCTGGGATTGGACGGCTCCGCGGCGATGGTCGAGGCCGCCAACGCGGCGTTAGGCGGAACAGCCGGCCGCGTCGAGCTGGTTGATATCGAGGACTTCTCCGCTCCGCCCTCTTCGTTCGATCTGGTTGTTTCGCGGCTGGCTTTTCACTATGTCGAGGATATCGAGTCGGTGCTGACCGCCCTCCATGGATGCCTCTCACCCGGCGGACGCATCATTTTCACGGTCGTTCATCCGGTCCTGACCTCGCACGACTCCGGCGTTCGGGAGAAGCGAACGTCTTGGGTTGTGGATGACTACTTTCTCCAAGGGCCGCGGGAAAGGGAGTGGATGGGCAGCACCGTCACGTGGTTCCACCGCACTGTAGAAGACTATGTTGTCGCGCTCACGAAGGCAGGATTTTCGCTGACCTCGCTGCGCGAGTGTGCACCTCGCGAGGATCGCTTCGCTGGGGATGCTGATGAGTTGGCCCGTCGGCGTCGCGTTCCGTTGTTTCTCCTGCTTTCCGGCATGCGCGCTTGATCACTAGGCGTGTACGCCACCGACGACGATCAGGGAGCCATTTCCGCTGGACCCGCCCGAGATCTGGCCATGAGCGTACGGGGGCCTAATACCGGTAGTGAGATCGACAGCGAGGTCCAAACATCGGCGATTTCGTCAGTGATTTTGCATTGGGTCAGCTTCACGCCGTTCTGGCTGGCCAGGGTAGCGGCTCGGGCGCAGGCTGTTTCTGGATTGATTATCGCTAGTTTGGCCGCGGCAAGGGCGCTCAGGTCGGCAGCACTGTTTACGCGATGGCGTGCCACACGTACCGAGCCCAGCGTGGCGAACGCCGTGGCCACCGCCATCAGAAGACCCATGAGAGCAACACCCCAGAGTGTGGCTGAGCCCTTTTCTTTGGTATTGATGGGGACCTCCTCGCCTGCCGGGCTCGTTTGCCTGTGGTTATGGGGAATATCCAGGCTCGGTGTCGGCGACAGCCGTGGCGGATATTTGTACTGCGGGCAATGATTGGGCCCAGGGTGGTCGTACTTCCACAGTGATCTGAACCTTTGTGGTTTCCGTGTCGCGGGTTACGGCTACCTGCGCACCCGGGCGGGTGGCCGTACGGGCTCGGATGATGACCTGGTCGAGGGGCTCGCCCCTGGCCGCGGCTCGCGCTGCCGCGCGGGCCACGTCCACGCACTCAAGTTGGGCACTGACGGCTTGGACGGCCCACAGCGCGGCTGCGAGGACGGCCATGAGCGCGGGCAGCATCGCGGCGGTCTCGGCCGTGACCGAACCCCGCGATGCCGACCGCTTCCTGCCCAGGGAGATCCGCGCTTGGCGGACGGTCATCCGGTAGTGGTATTGAGTGCTCGATCGATAAGGGCTTTCAGCATTTCCTGGACCTCTGGACTGCTCACCACCTTGAACAAAAGTGCGGCGAATGCGCAGGCCGCAATCGTGCCTACCGCGTATTCGGCTGTGGACATGCCGCGCTCACGGTTGACCGTCGCGTAATGAAGCCATCGGTTGGCTCGCGTCGGAGCGGGGCGGGTGGCGAGCCCGGCCGCGGCCGGCTCGGATGATCCGTTTTGCATGCTCGCGCTGCTCTTGGGCGGGGTCGAGGTTTCCCTCAGAGACTTGGTCGAGGGCTCCCCTGACAGCCAGGCGGTCTGGGCAGTGGCTTCTGCGGCGGTGTTGAGGGCTGACGGGGCGCTTCGGGTGATGTGGATGCGGCTGAGTGAGAACTTGCCGACTGTTTTGTTGCTCGATGTGGTGTGACCGCGTTCTGGGGTGGCTTTGATGGCGTCTGGCATGGTGGCGGGACTGTGCATCGTGCCTCCAGGTGGTGCTCGGAGCCGGGGTCTTGTCCGGCGGGAGTCCTTAGGTTGGCCGAAGCAGGGACGCAGGAGAGGAACCGAACGGCATTCTGTGGAGGACGTTGAGTTTTCCACAATCAGGGGGTTGACCTGGGCCTTTGCGGTTACGCAGCCACGTACTGGACTAGTTGGCCCGCGAGTGGCCCGTTGTTCACGTTTTCGCAGGTCGGATCACTATCGGTGATCGTTTGCCCTGATAGGGCCGCCTCGATGCAGCGGCCAGCCGTGCGGTAAGCGCCAGGCGTGCACCCGCGCGTTCTCGCGCGAAGCGATGACCAGATCCATCAGCCCTCGCCCTCGGTCTCACCCGCCGCCGAGGCGACCGAGTGGCGCGCGACCCCGAGCGGTTTACGCCCTCGCGTACCCGCCATCGACTCACCGGCCGCCGAAGCGACAGGGGTGGCCGCCGCCCCGTTGGTCGGGACCACGGCGGTCGCGCTCCAGCAGCGCACCCCACCGTCCTTGGCCATGCCGTAGGCCAGGCCCTCCACCCGCACCGGCATGCCCGGCACCAGGTGATGCCGCGTCCCCTCCAGGTTGAACTTGATCATGGTGGAGTCGTTGCCGTCCATCGCCAGCAGCTTCACCACCATGACCGGCTGACCGTCCTAGGACCTTCTTGGTGGCGAAGTCCTTGGCCGCAGCGGGCGCGGACGTGACCGTGAACCCGAGACCGCTCGTGTCGATCGGGAATCACGTCCGTACCTCCCAGCATCTGGGGTGTCCCGGTGACACCCACGATGCCAGATCATGATCGAACACGTGTTCGATTGATTCATTGCCATACCCGCACGGCATACCAGCGGCCCCAGCACCCCCGGGGCGTGCTACGGCCGCCCCTCCTCCCGGACCGGAGCCGCTCATCACCGTTCCAGCATGGCCCGCGCCACCGAGCCGCAAAGGTTCGGCCACAAACCCCTCTGAGGGGAAATCCGGGGAAGGTGTCGAGGACTCATTGGGTTTACGGTTACGAGGAGGGGTGCCTATGTAGGTATCCATCCGGCATCGGATGCTCTCCCCGGCCGCGATTCGCATGGGGGATCACTATGGCTATCCGCAACTATCTCGTCGGCGCGTCTGTCCGCTTGATGCAGCCCGGGCCAGGAGACGACTGGACGCACAGGCAGTCACGCCGCCGCGCCCGACGACGCGGCTACCGCCGCTGAGCGAACCAACAAGTCAGGGCGCCCACAGGGCGCTCTGACAGCTTGAGCGCCCCGAGCGCTGTGTGATGACCTTCCCTGCTACTGCTGCGGTGATCGAGCGGCGTACCACCATGCCGTGATGCCGTGGCCGTGCTGGCTCGCGGCCTGTGTGAGGGTCACGCTCCGGTCAGTTGCGCACGGACGTCTACTCAGTCTGGTGACCGACCAGAAAAGGGCGAAGAAGTTCGAGAAGGGCGTCGGGGCGGTGCAGCGGGATGATGTGGCCACAGTCTTCAAGGAGATGGCCGGTGAAGTCGTCAGCGATCGGACGGAGCTGGCGTTCCAGTGCCGTTCCGACGGGGTGCGAGCCGATGGTCATCGTGGGCATCGTCAGCCGTGTGGCGGCGACGGCCTGCTCGATCTGTGTGGCGGTTTCGGGCAGGGCCCGGTAGTACGCGAACGCGCAGCGCAGGGCTTCGCGTCCGGTGTAAGCGGCGATGAATGCATCCCGCGCCTGCGCAGGCACGCCGGAGCCAAGGGTGCCGGCATTGAGGAACCAGTCGATGTAGGCGGCCTCGTTGCCTTCCACCACGGTTTCCGCGAACCCCGGAACTGCGTGAAAGCCGAACCACCACGGAGCGCCCCCGGTGAGGAAGCCCTCGGCGCCGGGCAGGCGGCCGACCAGCGCCTCCATGACGACGAGCCGCCGCACCAGCCCGGGCCGGCGCATCGCGAGCAGGAAGGCCGGCGGGGTGCCGGCGTCGATCCCCACCACGGCGGCCGAGCACGCACCCAACGCCTCCAGCAGGGCCGCGGCATCCTCAGCCAGGGTAAGCGCGTCGTATCCTGTCTGAGCCCGGCTGCTCGCACCCAGCCCGCGCAGGTCCGGTGCGATGACTCGGTAACGGTTGGACAGGTCCGCCATGACGTCGGTCCATAGCTCCCAGGTGTGAGGGAAGCCGTGCAGCAGCAGGACGTTGGGCCCCGATCCGGCGAGGGCCACGTTCAACTCGGTGCCGTTGACAGGAATGCGGCACAACTCAGGCATGGAGAACTCCAGGGGGTAGCCGGTAACCAGTAGTGACCAGCAAACGCTAGGGAACTAGCCTGGACGTTCCAAGACGGCACTTTCCCTTCAGGTGGTGAGCTCCGGGTGACCACGTCGAAGCGCGGCGATCTGTTCAGCCCACTGTGCCCGACCCGGCAGCTACTCGATCGCATCGGAACCAAATGGACCTCGCTGACGGTGAAGGTCCTGGCCGAGTCAGCCCCGGGCGAGGTGCGCTTCGCGGAACTGCGGCGCCGCATACCGGGCATCTCGCAGAAAATGCTCTCCGAGACCCTTCAGAGCCTGGTCCGCGACGGCCTGGTTGCCCGGCGAGTCGAACCAACAGTGCCACCCCGCGTGCACTACCAGCTCACCGCGCTGGGCCTCTCCCTCGACGGCCCGCTGGACGCCCTGCGTACGTGGGCGGAGCAGCACATGGCAGCAATCGAACGCAACAACCGCCGCGCCGACCAGCTACCCCAGGAGCCCGAACACCCCCGCCAAGAGCCGGAGTAGGAACGACGTGGCAGACCGAGCAGTGGACGTCACCGGCTTGCCGACTTCGAGCCAAAAGAGGTCTTCAGACGGCGCCAGCAGATAATGGCGCAGCCGAGGGTGAGGAAGGCTTTGTGCAGGTCGTCGCGGGACCTCCCAACGGTGCGTAGGCGGCGGAACCAGTGCAGGAGCGAGAAGGCAGCTTCGACGACCCAGCGGTGGACGCCCAAACCGGAGCCGTGCTGGTCCCGCGGCGGGCGATGATCGGACGGATGCCCAGGCCGCGCAGCTAGCGGCGGTAGGTCTCGTAGTCGTAGCCGCGGTCGGTATACAGCGCATCGGGGCGCCGGCGGGGACGCCCGCATCTGCCCCTGACCGCTGGAACGGCGTGGACCAGAGGCATGAGCTGGGTGACGTCGTGGCGGTTCCCGCCGCTCAGCGTGGCAGCGAGCAGGATACCGTGCGCTTCCACGATCACGTGGTGCTTGCTGCCCGTCCTGCCCCGGTCCACCGGGCTGCCCCACACTCACCCCCAGCGTCCATCGGATACAGGCACGACTCCGACCGACAGCCTGTCATTCCAAGGCAGCAACCGCTCATTTTGCTAGGAGTCCTTGGCCCACAAACGCAAACTTAAAAGCGATTTTGGGAACCCCCTCGGGCTGGCCGCCGCACTGCGTGCCTCTTCGATGCGCAGCCAGGCTACGAGTTCGTCACTTCTCTCCGCTTTCGCCGGCCAATGGGCCAATTTACGTCCGCACCTACGGTGTCCGATTATCTCCTGCGGGAGAAACAACAGCAGCTTGCGCATGAAGAACTCCACCTTTGTTACAGGCGATGACTGTCGTGGGCGTGGGCTTTCTGTCATCGTATGCTCATACAGCCAAATCCGGCCCGTCACCAGACCCTACAATCCGTCTGAGCTGGCACAAAGGCAGGAATTCATGGACCTAGAGGCACAGATCCTCGAGTTGCTGTTGCACCTCCGCACGCTCAAAGCGGGCCAGTGCCACAGCAACGACGGCACCGCGACCAGCATGGCTCAGTTGAAGGCCGAGATCAGCAGCGTCCAGATCGAGATAAGACAAGACCTCGCCGCTCTTGGCAGCGAGGGCGCCGAGATGGCAGCTCTACGACGGCATATGAATGAGCACGTCACATCCCACCGACCACGATGCTGCAAAGACCCCACTCACGATCGAGCGCAGTGATTGCTTGACGACTCAGGCTCAATCGCTGGCCGAATCTGCATGCGGATTGGCCTGATCTCTCCGGTCTGCACCGAAAGCTCAGGCCATACCCGATATAGGGGCGGTTGCGTTTGGTTGGGTGCCCATTCGACGGCGGGCCCGCCGGAAAGGATTCTTCGGCGGTCGCTGCGTTGGCGAGGACTCCATGCCGGTGGGTGATGTGGAGGCGGCCTGGCGTGGACGTTTGTCTGGATGGCCTTGTGTTCCTCAATCACGAGGCCAGGTGCTGGGCCGCAGGTGTTACTCCTCATTGGTGATCAGCGACCCCGTGGTCCGGGGAACTCGGAAGAGGGGTGGGGTTGTGTGGGCTTTCTTCCGGTGTGCCGAGCGGACTTGATGTTGAGAGTTGATTTTCGCGAGTCCGGGGTTGAGGAGGGTGATTCGCCGGCGCTTCTTGATCAGCTTGTTCTGGCAATGTAGGAGCTTCAGGGGATGATGATTGTGGAGGCCAGGCCGGCTATTACGGGGATGATTCCCAGCAGGACGAATGCCGGGAGGAAGCAGAGGCCGAGCGGGGCTACTGCTTTTACGCCGACGCTTCTGGCTGAGGCGACGGAATCGGCTCTGGCGGCTTCGCGGGCGTCGTCGGCCAGGCGGGTTAGCACGTCCGCTACCGGTGCGCCGCTTTGAGCGGCTCGGCTCATGGCTCGGGAGAGTTGGGCCGTGGCTGGGTCCTTGGCGAGCGTGGCCCAGGTGGGGTCAGGATCGGCGCCCAGGCGTAGTTGGGTGCTGACCCATTTCAGCCGCTGGCCGAGGGGCCCGCCGATCGCGTTGGCGGTGATTTCCGTGGCGTCGCTCGCCGGGCGGCCGGCGACCAGGCATGCGGTCATCAAGTCAGCGGCGAATGGGAGGTCGGCCGCGATTCGGCGGCGGTCGTGGTGGGTCTGCTGGGGTTGTCTCTTGTGGAGGAAGGCTGCGGCGGCTGGGGTGATCAGGAGGCCGGCGATGGTTCCGGGGATGCCGCCGATCAGGAGTGCGGTGAACAGGCCGGTGCAGGTGGCGATGGTGATTGTCTTGCGGGTGATGCCGGCTGGAGGGAGATCTTGCCAGAGTGGCTCGTCAGTGCGGGCTTGCGTTTGCTGGTTTGGATGTGGCTCTTGAGGGTGGGGCTCGGGCTTGGCTGGCGGGCGTAGTCGGGAGAGGCGTTCTGTTGGGGTTCGGGGAGAGGCCCACAGCCATATGGCTAGGCCGGCGAGCAAGGCGGAGAGCCATTCGAGCATTGGGCGGGGTCCGATCGGTTCAGTGGGGTAGGGCTTGGTGAGTGACCACTGTGACCACCGTGACCACCTTGGTGGGTGGCGCGCTTGGTGGGTGACGGGCCTGGTGAGTGGCCAGGCCTGGGCGATGGCGGACCCGATGAGTGGCCTGGTGGGTGGGGCTCTTGGTGACTGGGCCTGGGCGGTGGTCAGGCCTGGGCGGTGGCCGGCCTGATGGGTGGCCTGGTGGGTGGGGCGCTTGGTGGACAGCTGGGCCTGGTGGACGCAGCCGGTGGCCGGGACTGGGCAGTGGCCGGGCCTGGGCGGTGGCCGGGACTGGGCGGTGGTCGGGACTGGGCGGTGGTCGGGACTGGTGGATGGGGATTGGTGGGCGGTGGGTTCTGCTGGGGCCTTTCCAGCTGGAGGCGGAAGGTGAGTGGTCGGTTGCGAGTGGGCGGGGGCTTCCCAGCGTGTGTGGTCGGTTCTGAATGGGTGATGGTGCTGTGTGATTGGCGATGCCCTGGGGTCTGTTCTGTGTAGGTGGCGGTGCTATATGGGTGGGTGGCTGTTCGGCCTGTGCTTGGGTTGCTCGCTTGGGCTTGGGTCGGTGGTTGGGGCTGTGATTGGGGTGTTGGTTAGGTTTGCGCTTGGGTTGCCATGTGGTTGGTCCACCACAGGCCACAAGCGTCGAGGGCGATGCCTGCTATCAGGCACATGAGGCCGGGGAAGCTGCCCAGGAGGAAGTCCAGAGGGTGCATGTTGAGGGCGGCGGCCATGAGGAGGCCGAGGGCTGGGAGTATGGCCAGGAGGCGGGCTGTGGTGCGGGGGCCCGCGAGTTGGGCGGCGACGTCCTGGCGGTGGGTTTGGGCCGCACGCAACGTGCTCGCGACTCGCTCGACCAGTGCGGCCAGGCCCGCGCCTACCGTGACGCCTACTTCCCAGCAGGCCGCCAGTTGGCGGAGGCCCTCCCCGCCCTGCTGTGGGGCCGATGAGGTGAGGGCCGCGGAGACGTCGCCGCCGTCTCTTGCCGCGGCGATGACCGGGCGCAGGGTTTCTGCGGCTGGGAAGTCCACTGAGGCGATTGCCCTGGTCAGTGCCTCTCCTGGCGTGCGGCCGGCCGACAGCTCTGCTGACAGGGACTGGCACAGCTCGATTGATGCGTGTCGCCAGAGCTGCGCGCGGCGGGCGGGGGTGGGGCGAGTGAGGCGGGTGGTCAGGGATATCCAGCGGGGTTTGTCCCTGCCTGTGACGAGCCTGGTCAGGCGGGTGGTGGGGGTGTCCGGGGCCGTCCACAGCCACACTGCGCAGGCTGTGGACAGTGCTGTTATGAGGGCGCCGGTCATCACGTGGCCTTGGTGGTGGGAATCATGGCTGGGCTCTTTGGGAGAGGGCGTCGTAGGCGGGGCCGGGTCGGGAGTTGCCCTTCGCGTCGAAGGTCAGGGCCGGGATCGACTCGACGAAGCCGGCTGACGTTCGGGAGAGCAGGCAGATCTCGGCTATGCGGCGTCGGCCGTCCGGGCGGCCGCGGGTCAGGTGGATGACCGCGTCGAGCGCCGCGGCCAGTTGGCTGTGCACGGCTTCCCTGGTCAGACCCGCTGCGCAGCCCAGTGCTTCCAGGCGAGGGGGTACGTCGGCGGCGGTGTTGGCGTGAAGGGTGCCGCAGCCGCCTTCGTGGCCTGTGTTGAGGGCGGCCAGCAGATCCACCACCTCGCTGCCCCTGACCTCCCCCACCACCAAGCGGTCCGGGCGCATGCGCAGCGCTTGGCGTACCAGGTCGCGCAGGCTCACACCGCCTGCGCCCTCCAGGTTCGCCGGGCGGGTTTCCAGGCGGACGATGTGGGGGTGGAGGGGGCGGAGCTCGGCTGAGTCCTCTACCAGGAGCAGGCGTTCTGCCGGGTCGGCGAGCGAGAGCAGGGCGGACAGGAGTGTCGTCTTGCCGGTGCCTGTACCGCCCGTCACCAGGAACGCCAGCCTGGCGGTCACCATGGCGGTCAGCACCGGGATGGCGGGTGGGGTGATCGTGCCCGCCGACACCAGGTCGTCCAGGGTGAACGTACGGCGTGGCGGAAGGCGTAGCGAGACGCAGGTGCCACTGGACGCCACCGGCGGAAGCACGGCGTGGAGGCGGACGCCGCCGGCGAGTCTGGCGTCCACGTACGGGGAGGCGTCGTCGAGTCTCCTGCCCGCGACGGACGCCAGGCGCTGCGCCAGCCGGCGTACGGCCCCGTCGTCCGCGAAGGTCACAGCGGTACGGCGTAGGCCGCCGCCATCGTCTATCCACACCTCGCGCGGGCCGTTGACCAGGACGTCTGTCACGTCTGGCCGGGCCAGGAGCGGCTCCAGAGGGCCGGCACCGATGAGGTCGGCGCAGAGTGCCCTGGCCACCGCGAGGATCTCCGCGTCGCCGTACACGGATTTCTCGGCTCGCAGGGCCACTGCCACCTGGGCGGCGCTGGGTTCCACGCCCGCTCTGGCCAGGCGTACGCGGACGGCTTCGACCAGTTCCTGGGACACCGCCCCTGTGGGTGTGGGCGATTTCAGGGTGCTCATGTCGGGAGGAGATCTTGTAGGAGTGTGCTGCACAGGGCGCCCATCACGGTGCGGGGGCCCAGCTTGGGCAGCTCGCCCCGGTTGAGGGTGGCGGTGAGTCTCGGCTGGTCGGGCAGGGTGCCGGCGGACGGGATGCCCAGGGCGCCCGCGGCCATGTCGTCGTCCACGACGCCTGGGCGGAGGATCGCACGGATGTCCGAGGTGTGCTTGCGGGTCTCGCCCAGCACCTGTACGGCCGAGAGGATGCCGCGTACGTCGGCCGTGGCGACCATCAGCGTGGTCTTCGCCCTGGTGAGAGCCTCGATCGCGGCTGGGTCGAGGTGGCGGGGGAGGTCGACGACTATCAGGTCGAAGCCTCGCTGGCCTGCCTCGAGGACGGAACGCATGGCTTGGGCGGGGATCGCCGCCACCTCACCTCTGTGGAAGGAGAGGACCGCCAGGTCGCCGAACGACGGCAGTGCGGCCTGAAGTGCGCTGGAGTTGATCCGGCCCTCTCTGGCGACCAGGTCTCCCCAGCGGGCGCCCGATGCCTCCTCGTGGCCCAGCAGGGCGTCTATGCCGCCGCCCAGCGGGTCGGCGTCCACCAGCAAGGTCCGGAGATGGTCTCCCGAGGCGCGCAGGGACAGGCACGCCGACAGCACGCTCGCGCCTGCCCCGCCTCGGCCGCCGATCACGCAGATCACGGATCCTGAGCGGGGGTCGGGCTCCATGGCGTCCGCCAGCCGCTCCACCAGGTGGCGCTCGTCGGTGGGGAGGGTCACGACGGCCTGGGCGCCCACGGCCACGCATTTTCGCCAGGTGTCCGGGTCGTCGGGGGCCCGGGTCACGAGGAGGACCTGGTCTCGGGTGGGGGGTGAGCTCGCGGCCACGGCGTCTGCCTGGTCGGCGCCTACCGCTATCAGCGGGGCCAGGTTCCAGAACGGGCGGGCGTGGGCGGGGACGTGGGCCACGTCGAGTTGGGCGCCTGCTGCGGCGGCTATGCGGACCAGGTCGTCGAGCAGGGCGTGGTCTTCGGTGATGACCAGGGGGCGGTGCATGTCGGCCTCTCCGGGGGTGGTGTCGGGAGGCCCACCTTGCTGGAGGTGGATGGGGTGGGGAGAGGGTGAACGGGGTTCTGGGGATTGTTGGGTGGGGGTTGTGGTGGGCCTGTGGATAAGTGGCCTGGCCTGGAGGCGTCGGTGGGGATTGTGGTGCTGCTGTCGCGAAGGCGGTGAGAGGTGTCCGCAGGAGGGTGCGGGGTGTGCGGGAGGCGCTCGGTTGGCGGCATCCGCAGGAGGGCGCGGTGAAGGGTGCGATTGGTAGAAGCGCCTCGTAGAAGGGTGCAGTGGTGGAAACGCGCCGTAGGAGGGTGCGAGGCGTGCGGGGTCGCTCGGTGCGAGACATCCGCAAGAGGGCCCGGGGCGTGCGGGGTCGCCCGGTTAGCGGCGATCCGTGGGAGGGCGCAGTGGCGGGGGCACGGTGAGGTACGCCGTGAGAGGGCGCCGTGAGAGGGCGCCGTGAGAGGGCGCCGTGAGAGGGCGCCGTGAGAGGGCGCCGTGAGAGGGCGCCGTGTCGGAGAGCGCTCGGTGGGAGGCGCTGGCGAAAGCCCGTAGCGAAGTGCGCTTGGCGAGTGAGACGCCGTGGGAGGGAGCGCGGTGGTGGTGGCGCTCGGTGAGAGGCAGGCCGTGGGAAGGCGCCGGGGCCGCGGGAGGGCGAGTGGCGGTGTGGAGGGCGTGGTGTACGGACTTGGGGTGGAAAAGGGGCGACCCCCGCCGGGGGGGGAGAGCGGGGGTCGCCTGATCGGTCCGGCTCCGGGGGGGTAGAGCCGGTCCCGTTTCAGAAGAAAGCTTTCATCACTTCACCAGAGCCTGGCAAGGGACCGGCAAAGGTCCCCCATGCACGGTTGCTCCAGTTTCGGGCGATACCCCCGTATGCTGCCCGATGGACTCGAGTTTCGTCGAGGAGCAATCTCGCATTTTCGCCAAGTTTTTTGTCTGCGGCATAACGATCACATAAAGACAGTCACTCTCTGTAATCATCACAGGTTGGTAACCAGATCACGGAGGGTGGCGATGGCGACGTATGCCGGGGCCCCGCTCATAGGCGGGTAAAGGTCTTGGTCCGAGGGCTTCCCATCAGGGCGGATCCGACGTAGAAAGGTGTCACGGACCTCTTGTCCGGGCGCATCAGCCGGGTACCCACGCGCGACCAGCCGCGGGAGGCGCGTCGTGACGGGCTTGACCCGCTCCGACGAATAGAGGTGCACGCTTGGTAACCCGGTGTGATGCGCCAGCAGACGGCGTCTCTTGACTGAGACGCCGTCAGCTATGTCGGCGGCCCGGTCCAACGCTCCCACCTGCGCTTCCGCCGCCGCGACCTCAGCCTCGTTGCATCGCCTCGCAGATGGCGGTCGCTTCGCGCACCCCGAGACTTACTGCGGAGGCACACTGTTGTACCCACTGGGCGACGCCCTCCGGGGTCCCGCTCAGGTACGCACTCAGGCCCCCGGCGTACGAGGCGTGCTCCAGGTGCCCCACCTCCACGGCCACGAGGGACTTCGGGTCCAGGCCGTACTCGACCAGGGTCAGGCGCTCGGCCGCGCGCGCCACGATCCCGTCCGCCGCGCCGAAAGGACGCAGTACGGCCAGCTCGGCGTGCATGACGGCGGCCAGCACGATTGCGGGCGCCTTCGTGGGCCGTTCGAGCAGCCCGAGCAGCCCCTCCATGCGCGTCGCCGTCTCCGAAGCGCCCGGCGCGGGCCCCAGCCCCAGCGGGTCCGGCGCCTCGTCCACCGCCCGCGGACGGCCCAGGGCGGACTGCGGCGCCAGGCCGGCGGCCGCCACCGTGTGCAGGCGGGCCAGCACCTGCCTCGGCGCCGTCCGCCACAACGAGCCCAGACGGCCCAGCTCCGCCGACGCCCGCAGGGCTCCCTGGACCAGCGGGTCGTGGACCTCGTCCCGGCGCAGGGCGTCGAGGGACACGTCCACGCCTTCCAGGGACGCCGAGGCCCGGGCGCCGCGCAGGGACGACTCCGTCGAGACGGCCGGGCTGGCCCGGCGCAGGACACGGTGACGGTACAGCCGGTCGACGGCCTCCCTGGCGGAGTCGACCGCCTCGGGGACGCCGGGGAACTCCGCGATGACAGCCAGTGGGTCACTCACGGAAACCGACCTTACCGGCGGGTACGACCGCTCTCGCTCCACCGGGTGACGACCGTACCAGCGCCTCGAGGGGAGGCGGGGCGCGCTCAAAAGGTGACCGTGGGTTGAGAAATCACCGGGCGCCGAATATGCGGAGCCCTTTATGGGTCCCCGCCAGATTTCAAGATGACAACGTTTCAATAGCGGTTGTCATGCGACCTGATAAGCGGGGACCCCTCGGTACAGACCTGTCTAGACCTCTTGTGTGTGGAGGCCGTGAGCTGGTGAAGTGGGACACGACCTATCCAATCTGGCCATAGAAGGAGCACGAGGTGGCCCCGGAGACCCCCGGCAACGAGACCCAGGCGCTGTCGAACCTGCTACAGGAGAACCGCCGGTTCGCACCGCCGGCTGACCTGGCGGCGGCCGCGAACGTGACCGCCGCCGCATATGACGAGGCCGCCGCCGACCGTCTCGCCTTCTGGGAGCGTGCGGCCGAGAGGCTGGCGTGGGCCAAACGGTGGGAGACGACCCTCGAGTGGAACGCCCCCTTCGCCAAGTGGTTCGTCGGCGGCGAGCTCAACGTGGCCTACAACTGTGTCGACCGCCACGTCGAGGAGGGCCGCGGCGACAAGGTCGCCTACTACTGGGAGGGTGAGCCCGAGGGCGACACCCGTACCCTGACCTACAGCGACCTCCAGCGCGAGGTCAGCAAGGCCGCCAACGCCCTCCAGGAGCTGGGCGTCGGCAAGGGCGACCGGGTGGCCGTCTACATGCCGATGATCCCCGAGCTGCCGATCGCGATGCTGGCCTGCGCCCGCATCGGGGCGATCCACTCCGTGGTGTTCGGCGGCTTCTCGGCCACGGCGCTGAAGAGCCGGATCGACGACGCCGACGCCAAGCTCGTCATCACCGCCGACGGCGGCTACCGCAGGGGCAACCCGTCCGCGCTCAAGCCCACGGTGGACGAGGCCGTCGCCGAGTGCCCGCAGGTCGAGAACGTCCTCGTCGTACGCCGTACCGGCCAGGACGTCGCCTTCGGCGAGAAGGACGTGTGGTGGCACGACCTGGTCGACCGGCAGAGCGACCAGCACACCGCCGAGCCCCACGACGCCGAGGACCCGCTGTACATCCTCTACACCAGCGGCACCACCGGCAGGCCCAAGGGCATCCTGCACACCACCGGCGGCTACCTCACCCAGACCGCCTGGACGCACCACGCGGTCTTCGACCTCAAGCCCGACACCGACATCTACTGGTGCACGGCCGACATCGGGTGGGTGACCGGCCACTCCTACATCGTGTACGGCCCCCTCGCCAACGGCGCCACCAGCGTCATCTACGAGGGCACCCCCGACACCCCGCACCGCGGGCGGTTCTGGGAGATCGTGCAGAAGTACAAGATCACGATCCTCTACACGGCGCCCACCGCGATCCGGACGTTCATGAAGTGGGGTGACGACATCCCCGCGAAGTTCGACATGTCCAGCCTGCGCATCCTGGGCTCCGTGGGCGAGCCGATCAACCCCGAGGCGTACGTCTGGTACCGCGAGCACATCGGCCACGACCGCTGCCCCGTGGTCGACACCTGGTGGCAGACGGAGACCGGCGCCATCATGATCAGCCCGCTGCCCGGCGTCACCGCCGGCAAGCCGGGCGCCGCGATGCGCCCGCTCCCCGGCATCGCCGCCGACGTGGTGGACGACCAGGGCAACAGCGTCCCCGACGGGGGCGGCGGCTTCCTCGTCGTACGCGAGCCGTGGCCGTCGATGCTCCGCACGATCTGGGGCGATGACCAGCGCTACATCGACACGTACTGGAGCAGGTTCGACGGGATGTACTTCCCCGGCGACGGCGCCAAGAAGGACGACGACGGCGACCTGTGGCTGCTTGGCCGCGTGGACGACGTCATGCTCGTCTCCGGCCACAACATCTCCACCACGGAGGTGGAGAGCGCGCTGGTCAGCCACCCGAAGGTGGCCGAGGCGGCGGTGGTCGGCGCGACCGACCCGGTCACCGGCCAGGCGATCGTGTCGTTCGTGATCCTGCGCGGCTCGGCGGAGGAGAGCGACGACATCGCCGCCGAACTGCGCAACCACGTGGCCAAGACCCTGGGCCCGATCGCCAAGCCGCGCCAGATCCTGGTCGTGCCGGAACTGCCCAAGACCCGCTCCGGCAAGATCATGCGCCGCCTCCTGCGCGACGTCGCGGAGAACCGCAGCGTCGGCGACGTCACCACGCTGGCCGACAGCACGGTGATGAACCTGATCTCGGAGAAGCTCCCGTCCGCCAAGTCCGAGGACTGATCCCACATTCCAGGCGCATGTCCCGAAAT
This sequence comes from Nonomuraea sp. NPDC051941, assembly GCF_044593615.1. NCBI lineage: Bacteria > Bacillati > Actinomycetota > Actinomycetes > Streptosporangiales > Streptosporangiaceae > Nonomuraea > Nonomuraea sp. NPDC051941. The sequence continues at coordinate 21,047 of NZ_JBIUCF010000042.1, read as the reverse complement.
ATGGGGACATGCGCCTGGCTCTTGAGAGCCTGGGGCGAAGCCCGGAGTACCCGGCGCGGGCGCTATCTTGTTCGATCGGGTAGTTCTGGGAGTGATAGCGGGACTCGCGCTCGACAAGTTTCGGCGTGTTCGGGGCGCCTGGCTGTCAGCGCGGCTCGGCCTGGCGAAACTGTCGGAAGAGCTCCTGGCGGCGGTACCGCTTCACACGGTACGCGAGCGTCGCATCGCGCTGGATGATGTTTGACACGGCCACCAGGCCTCGATAGGAGACGTTCATGCCGCAGACTCCCGAGGAAGAATCCCTGGGCTCGCTGGTCGCCCAGGCGAGCAGTCAGATCTCGGACCTGGTCCGCTCGGAGATCGAGCTGGCCAAGGCCGAGTTCAGGTTCGACGCCAAGCGGGTCGGCACGGCGGGCGGCCTGTTCGCCGCCGCCGCCTTCATGGCGCACCTGTGCCTGATCCTCGCCTCGTTCACGATCGCGTTCGTGCTGGCGCAGTGGCTGCCCAACTGGCTGGCCTTCCTCATCGTGACCGTGTTCTACCTGGTGGTGGCGGGTCTGCTGGTGTTCATCGGGGTCAGGCGGCTCAAGGGACTGGCCGGGATGAAGCGCACCGCCAGGTCGATCAAGGGGCTCAAGGAGATCGCCACGCCTGAGGACGAGACGCTGCCGGCGGTTCGTCCCGATCGTGAGCCGGTGACACGTGATGGCACCTGACGAGTCGGTCGTACAGATCGAGGGACCCTGGACGCATCGCGCGGTCCACGCGGGCGGCACCCGCTTCCACGTCGTCGAGGCGGGCGAAGGGCCGCTGGTGCTGCTGCTGCACGGGTTCCCGCAGTTCTGGTGGACGTGGCGCAACCAGCTCGTCTCACTGCCCAAGGCGGGTTACCGGGCCGTCGCGGCCGATCTGCGCGGCTACGGCGGCAGCGACAAGCCACCGCGCGGCTACGACCTGCCCACCCTGGCCGCCGACGCGACCGGCCTGATCAGGGCGCTGGGCGAGACCGGCGCGATCGTGGTGGGGCACGACTGGGGCGGGCTGCTGGCCTGGACGATGGCCGTGCTCGATCCCAAGTGCGTGCACCGGCTGGTCGCCGTGTCCGCCCCGCATCCCCTGCGCCTGCGCAAGGCGCTGCTGGGCGACCCGTTCGGCCAGCTCAGGGCCAGCCGGCAGTCGCTGGGCCACCAGCTGCCGCTGCTGCCCGAGCACCGGCTCAGGCGCCGCGAAGGGGCCCTGGTGGGCCGGTTGCTCGACGACTGGTCGCGGCCCGGCTGGCCCGATCCCGAGACCGCGCGTACATACCGAGAGGCGTTCCGCATCCCCGCCGTGGCACACTGCGCGCTGGAGTACCACCGCTGGTTCGGCCGCTCCCAGCTGCGCCCGGACGGCCGCCGCTACGCCAGGGCCATGCGCACCGCGGTCGAGGCCCCCACGCTCCACCTGCACGGGGCGCTCGACCCGCGTGCCCTGCCGCGTACGGCGCACGGCTCGGGCCGCTACGTGGCGGCCCCGTACCGGTGGCGGCTGCTCGAAGGAGCCGGCCACTTCCCCCATGAGGAGATCCCCGACGTGTTCGACACCGAGTTGCTCGGCTGGCTGGCCGATCCGGAGCCCGACCGATGAGAGACCGCGATCCCGAGGGCAGGCCCCGTAACGCCAGGCCGCGCGACGCGTACGGCAGGCCGCTCCCCTACGGCGAACCCGGAGTGCCCCGGGTCCCCGACGACTACGCCCCCACCACCGAACAGGCCCTGGCCGACGCCCGCGGCTTCCTCGGCGAGGGCCTGCCGTTCAACGCGCACGAGGTGTTCGAGGGCCGCTGGAAATGCGCGCCAGAGGACGAGCGCGAGCTGTGGCAGGGCCTCGCGCAGATCTGCGTCGGGCTGACGCACCTGCAGCGCGGCAACGGGCGCGGGGCGCTGACCCTCTTCGGCCGTGGCGCCGCCAGGGTCCAGGGGTACGGCGGCGCGTACGACGCGGTCGGCAAGGCGGCCTCGGGGTTCGGCCAGGACAGCGACCCCGACGAGGCCATCGCCGCGATCCTGGACAAGCTGCCCGGCTGAGGGCCGGTCGTCAGTCGCACTTCTGGGTGCTGGCCGGGGTGGTGTCGTTGCGGCCCTGGGCCGCGTCGGGGGCGACCTCCTCGGCCGTCAGGACGTAGCCGGTCTCCTCTTCGTTGATCGCGGCGGCGAAGATCACGCCGTAGACCCGGCCGTCCACCGTGAGCAGCGGGCCGCCCGAGTTGCCGGGCAGCACCTTCCCGCGGATCGCGTACACCTTGCGCCTGACCGTGGCGTCGCGGTAGATGTCGGGCCCCTCGGCGTCGAGCTGCCCGCCGATCCTGGCCGGCTCCGCGGTGAACCCCTTGCTCTTGGGGAACCCGGCGATGATGGCGCTGTCGCCGCGCGAACCGTCGCCGTCGAAGGAGAGCTGCGGCAGGTCGAGGCCGGGCACGTAGAGGACGGCGATGTCGCGGCGCGGGTTGTAGCGCACGACGGTGGCCGCGTGCGGCGTGTTGTTGGAGTCGATGACCTGCAGGTCGCGGGTCACGCCGGCGACCACGTGGGCGTTGGTCATGATCCGGCCGGGGGCGTAGACGAAGCCGGTGCCCTCGATGTGCTTGTTGCAGCTCTCCGCGTTGCCCTGCACCTTGACGATGGCCCGCCGGGCGCGGCTCAGCTTGGAGCCCTGCAGCACGCTCTGGTCGGGCGGCGGCACGTCGACGATCGTGCCCGCGCCGATGGCGTCGAAGACGGGCGGGAACTCCGACCGGTCGATGAACTTCTTGAACGGCTGCTGCCAGTTGCGCGCGGCCTGCGGGATCACGTCGTCGACGGTGGTCAGCAGCGCGGAGTTCTTCACCTGGTCGACGAGGGGACTGAAGGCCGTGGAGACGATCAGCGAGCCGATCAGCCAGGCGATCACCAGCACGGACAACGCGCTGGAGAACGTGCCGCCGACCGCGTCGGCCACCTTGGCGGGCTCCCACGTGACGTGGCTGCGCACGACGGCGCCGAGCGTCGAGGACGCGAACTGGCCGATGGTGGCGGCCAGGAAGACGATCACGATCGCCAGCAGCGCCTGCGGGGTGTCGCCGCTGACCAGGGCCTTGGAGATCGGTGGCGCGATGAAGACGCCGAGCACGGCCCCGCCGACGAACCCCACGAAGCTCATCGCCCCGATGATGAAGCCCTGCCGGTAACCCGAGACGCCGAAGGCGATCACGAGGCCGATCAAGATGAGGTCAAGCAGATCACCGCGCACGTTTCAAAGCTAACCAGGGATACGGTCAAGTGTGCACGTCTTCCGCCAGGACGGCGTCACCGCGTGGCTACCTTGAGCGGTATGCCGTCGGCCGAGGAAACAGTGCGCGATCTCATCGAGGCAGCTCTGTGCGACACCGACCCCGACGGCCCCCTGCGCTGGCACGTGATCTCCGTGCTGCGGCAGCGCGGTGATCTGGAGTCCTTCATCGAGGCGCGCCGGCTGTGCGCCGCGGACACGGTGGCGGAGCGGCTGCTCGGCGTGGACATCATGGGGATGCTGCAGCCGTTCGTGGACCGTACGCTGCCGGTGCTGCGCTACCTGGCGGCCAGCGAGGACGACGCCATGGTGCTCTACTCGGTGCTGATCGCGTTCGGGCACCTGGCCGACCCGCGGTCGCTGCCGTCGGTGATCGAGCTGGCCGGCCACGACGACGCGAGGGTGCGCTACGGCGCCGCGTACGCGCTGCAGCACGTGCTCGGCGATCCCCCCGACCGGGCCGGCCTGGATACGCTGCGCGCGCTGGCGGCCGACAGCGACAAGGACGTGGCGGGCTGGGCCTCCCTGGGCGTGGCCCTACGCTCGTCCCGCTAACCCCTGGACGCCAGGTCGATCACTTCCTGCGGGAGGTCCTCCACCTGCGCGGAGTCCCACGGGCGCGCCAGCCCGCCCTCGCGCAGCACGGTGTCGAGCACCATCGCGGTGAACCCCCACACCAGCATCCCCCGCACCCGGAACGCGGGCCCCGCCGACCCTCGCGGATGCCGCAGCGTGACCCGGTTGGCGGGGTCGACCAGCTCGGCGATCGGCACCCGCTCCACGGACTCCACCTCGCTCGGCGAGGCCGCGTGCACGGCCGACGGCTCGCGCCACCAGGCGATCACGGGCGTGACCCGGTTGTCGCTGTGGCTGAGGTACAGCTCGGGCATCGTGCACAGCACGTGGACGCCCGCGGGATCGACCCCGGTCTCCTCCTCGGCCTCGCGCAGCGCCGCCGCGACGGGTCCTCCGTCGTCGGGGTCGACGCCGCCGCCGGGGAAGGCGGGCTGGCCCGCGTGCCTGCGCCCGAGCGTGCTGCGCTGGATGAGCAGGACGTCGGGGCCGAGCGCCCCCTCGCCGAACAGCATCAGCACCGCGGCGGCCCGCCCGCTGCCGTTGGGGGGCGTCCACCACCGCGGTACGTCGAAGCGCTGAGCCTGCGCCGCCAGTCGGTCGAGCCAGTCGGGCACTTGGGTCACGCATCCTCCAACACGCCGGGACACCGGGGACTTCCCGCGATCACGAGAAGGGGCCGGGCCTGACGAGCTTCTCGGCCTCGGCCGCCGCCGTGGGACCCGTGCCGTACGACGGGCAGAGCGCGGCCAGCGGGCACACACCGCACGCGGGCCGCCGTGCGTGGCAGATGCGGCGGCCGTGCCAGATCACCCGATGGGAGAAGATCGTCCACTCGCGTTTGGGCAGCAGCTCCCCCACGACGTGCTCGATCTTGACGGGGTCGGTCTCCTCCGTCCAGCCGAAACGCCGCACCAGCCGCTGGAAGTGGGTGTCGACGGTGAGCCCCGGCACGTCGAACGCGTTGCCCAGCACCACGTTGGCGGTCTTGCGGCCCACGCCGGGCAGGGTGACCAGGTCCTTCAGCTTGCCGGGCACCTCGCCGCCGTACTTCTCGCACACCGCCTGCGCCATGCCGATGATGCTGTTGGTCTTCGCGCGGAAGAAGCCGGTCGAGCGGATGATCTCCTCCATCTCGGACCGGTCGGCGGCGGCGTAGTCCTCCACTGTCGGATATTTCGCGAAGAGGACGGGGGTGACCATGTTGACCCGCTTGTCCGTGCACTGGGCGGAGAGGATGGTCGCGACCAGAAGTTCTAACGGGTTGCCGAAGTCGAGCTCGCAGTGGGCCTCTGGATAGGTGTCCGCGAGGATGCGGTTCATCTTGCGGGCCCGCCGTACCAATGCGAGCCGGGTCTCCGGCTTGCGCCCCGCCGCGTTCGTGGCCATGCCGCAAGACTAGAAGCTTCCGCGAACCGTTGAACCCAGGACGGCCCTGCTCGCGTACAAGGGGGCGACACGGAAGGGCGGTGGCCATGAGCGGTCAGGGTGCGGTGCTGTCGGACTTCGTGCGTACATCGGGGCCTTTGCGGGGGCAGGCGCTGCATCGCCTGGCCCTGACCTGCGCCTCCGCGGTGGCCAAGCTGCACGCCCGCGGCAACGTGGGGCTCCGGCTCAGCCACGAGAGCGTCGCGCTCGGCGCCCACGGCCAGGTGCTGATCGGCTGGCAGCCCGGCGTCACGCCGGGCTCGGCGGCCGACGACGTGCTGGCCTGGGCCGACCTGGTGGTCTTCGCGGCCACGGGCCGCACGGACGGCGACCCCGCCGTCCTGCCTCCCGCGCTGCACCTGGCGGTACGGCAGTGCCGCCAGGCCGACCCCACGGCCCGCCCGCGCGCGGCCGAGGTGCTCCGCGTGCTGCTCGGCCAGTCGGTGGCGGCCGCGGTGGCCTCCGTGGACGGTCTTCTCGCCTCCTGAGACTCTTCTGCGACACAGGGGAGGGTCGATAGCCCCTGAAACCAGGGCATCAGGTACCTTTCCCCTGGATACGACTCATCCGAAAAGCGCAGAACACTCCAGCATTCCCATAACCTGTGTGTGCCACGCAGAGTGGGGTGAGTCACAATGGCAGCAGAGGAGGCAGAGTGAACACCGAAGACGTGCTGGGCAAGGCCCCCCTGTTCGCCGCGCTGGACCGCGAGAGCGCCGCGGCGCTGCGTACGAGCATCACGGAGGTCCAGCTCTCCAAGGGACAGACGCTCTTCCACGAGAACGAGACCGGCGACCGGCTCTACGTCGTGCTGGAAGGCAAGATCAAGCTGTCCCGCACCTCGCCCGACGGACGGGAAAACCTGCTGAGCGTGCTCGGGCCGAGCGAGATGTTCGGCGAGCTGTCGCTGTTCGACCCGCGACCGCGTACGGCCTCGGCGACGGCGCTGACCGACGTGCGGCTGGCCGGGCTCGGCCACGACGACCTGCGCCCCTGGCTGACCGGCCGCCCCGAGGTGGCGCTCCACCTGCTGCGCGCGCTCGCTCAGCGGCTGCGCCGCACCAACGACGTGCTGGCCGACCTGGTCTTCACCGACGTGCCCGGGCGCGTGGCCAAGCAGCTGCTCGACCTGGCCGAGCGGTTCGGCACCAAGACGGACGACGGCCTGCGGGTGCACCACGACCTGACGCAGGAGGAGCTGGCGCAGCTCGTCGGCGCCTCGCGCGAGACGGTCAACAAGGCGCTGGCCGACTTCGCCCAGCGCGGCTGGCTGCGGATCGAGGCCAAGGCCGTGGTGATCCTCGACATGGACCGGCTCTACAACCGGTCCAGGTAGTCGAGCTGGGCCACGACCGACATCTCGGCGGCGGCCCAGAGCGAGCGGTCGACGTCGGCGTACACGATCTTGACGATCTCCCGCGGCGTGCGCGCGCCCGGGGCGCGCGCCGCCCTGATCTGGTCGAGGCGCTGCCGCCGGTGCGCGATGTAGCCGTCGAGCGCGGCGATCGGGTCGGGCAGCACGGGGCCGTGGCCGGGCAGCAGCGCCCGCGCCTCCAGGCCCTCCGCGGCCGCCCTGAGCCGGTCGAGGCTGCGGAGATAGTCGGCCAGGCCGCCGTCGCGGGCGATGATCGTGGTGCCCCGGCCGAGCACGGTGTCGCCGGTCAGCATCGCGCGGTCCTGCGGCAGCCAGAAGCAGAGCGAGTCGAACGAGTGGCCCGGCGTGCCGTACACGTGGATCTCCAGGCCCGCCACGCTCACCACGTCGCCGTCGTCGAGCCCTTCCTCGCCCAGCCGGTGCCGCGGATCGAGCGCCCGGACGGGGGCGCGCACCATCTCGGCGAAGCGCCTGGCGCCGCCGCTGTGGTCGAAGTGCCCGTGGGTGAGCAGGATCTCGGTGACGCGCCGCTCCCCGAGGTGATCGCGTACGCGGCGCAGATGCGACTCGTCCTCCGGCCCCGGATCGATCACCACCACCTCGTCCCCGCCGATGACCCAGGTGTTGGTGCCGTCGAGCGTCATGGCGGACGGGTTGGGCGCGAGCAGGTTCTCGGCGTGCTCGGTTCGGGAGCCGTCGGGCGTCCCGATCGGGATGTGCAGCCCGCTCACCGGGTCACCAGCCGCATCTCGCCCTGGATCTCCACGGCCTTCGGCATGATCGGCACGATCTCCCTGGGCTCGGCCAGGATCCCCGCCATGCCGTCGTGGGCCGCCAGCTCGCTCAGCGTGTGGTACGTCGGCGGCATCAGGAAGATCTCCCCCCGGTGCGCCAGCTCGATCGCCTCCGCGGGGCGCTTCCAGGCCACCTGGTCGGCCTCACCGCCGACGTCACGGGTGCGCTGGCCCTCCGGGAGCACGGCGACGAAGAACCGCGTGTCGAAGCGCCTGTGCTCGATCTCCGGGGTGATCCAGTGGGCCCACGGTTTGAGCAGGTCGGACCGGAGCACCAGGCCGCGCCTGGCGAGGAAGTCGGCGAAGCCCAGGCTCCTGTCGATCAGCGCCAGCCGGTCGGACTCCCAGTCGTCGCCCGTCGTGTCGGCGACCACGGAATCGGGCCCGGGACCCGCCAGCAGCACGCCGGACTCCTCGAACGTCTCGCGTACGGCCGCGCACACCAGCCCGCGCGCGACCTGCTCGCTCGCGTTGAAGACCGTGCCCCACTCGGCCGGTGACGGGCCGGCCCAGGCCACGGCCTGGTCGGTGTCGCGGGCGTCCACCGAGCCGCCGGGGAAGACGTACGCGCCCGCCGCGAAGGCCATCGTGGCCTTCCGCCGCAGCAGGTAGACCTCCGGCGAGGCGCTCCCTCGCAGGATCACCACGGTGGCGGCATCGCGGGTCGGGACCGGCTCGACCCGCCCCTCGAGGAGGTCCCGCGCCCGCGCGGCTAGCTCGGCTGGAAGCGGCAATCCGGTCACATCGGTCATAGTGCCTCAGGGTATGAACTGTTCCTCATATTCGCCATGCAGGTCTGTAGTTCTGCCGCAATCCTGTGCCTCCCTCTCTGAGTCGCGACAGATAAGCATCGCTCATACGTTCGACAGTATACAAACTCTTGGTAGTATTGCGATCACACATTGTGTCGATGAGGTGGGTGGGGTGCAGGTCTCGCCAGTGCCGCCTCTCAGCCCAAGGAACGGTGCATGAGTAAGCTCACCGCGACCGCGCCGTGCACCGCTCATACCGCGATGGTGGAGAAGACCGGCGAGGTCGTTGCTCAGCCGCTGCTGGTACGACGAGTGGCCTGGCTGACCTGCCTGGCGCGGGAGTTGGCCGCGCGTCTTGTCGCGGCCCGATGGAACGGGCCGGACCTCGATGCTCTGGCTTGCGGGGTTGGGCTGGACGGGCGGGCATTGCCGGCGAAGGGCTGGATGGCCGTGCGGAGGCTCGGCTGGGCGGTGGCTCCGGCTGTCGGCGTGTACGTCTGCGATCGGGTGCTGCGGTGCACACAAGAGCAGGCCGCACGGGCGTTGCGACTGGCGCTGCACCGGCGTCGCCTGGTGGCGGCGATCGTGACCACCTGGCCGCAGGATCCGCCGGAGCGTACCAGCGCCGAATGGGACGCGCTGCGCATGGCGTTGCCTGACGGGGTGAGCGCGGCGGAGGTGCGTAATCGGACCAGGCAGATCCGCGTCTACCACGGCGAGCACGGCGCACTGCCGGCCGATCTCACCGATCTGGAGGAGCCGCCGAAAGTCGCGGCGCAGATCGTGCTCGCCGCGGCCGATCGGCAACTGGTCACCCTGGAACGCGCCGGCAGCCGAGGCGCCCGTTTGCGGGTGCGGCTTCCCCTGGTCGCATCTCCCACTTCCGCCAAGGACTGGGCCTGGCACCTGCTGCCGATCTCTTTGCCACCGACCGTCCCGCCGCAAGGGACGTTGTGCACGCCCACTCTGCGGGTGGTCAAGGGCCGGGTGCGCGTCGATCTGCCGTTCCAGATCCCCGTCGATGTCGCACCCGCCACCGGTCATACGATCGGCTGCGGGTTCGACTGGGGCGTCAACACGCTGCTGACCGGCACCGCGGCGTGGCTGGCTTACGGCCGGGTCCTCTCCGACGGACGGCCACTGACCTACGACGCAACCGGCATCTCCGCCAAGCTGCACCGGCTGCGGGCCGAGCGTGAACATCTGGCCACCAAACGCCAACACCAGCAGCGGCTCCTGACAGGGATCACGTCCGCCGACCCGCGCTACGAGAAGCTTGCGGCGGCCTGCCGACGCGTTGGTGTCGAGCACGAGCGGGTGCGTGCGCGCATCCGCAATCTGAACCGAGCGCTGGCCTGGTCGGCGGCACGCTGGGCGGTCGACCAGGCCAGAGCCGCCAACGCTACGGTCATCTACCTGGAAGACCTGGCCACCCTGCAAGCGCGGGGGCGCAGGGGACGAGCAAACGCGCGACTGTCGGGGCAGGTGCGCGGGCAGATCGTTGCGGCGATCCGGCACCTGGCGGCCAAGCACTCCATCGCCGTGGTCACCGTCCCAGCCCGCGGCACTTCCAAACACTGCCCCCGCTGCGGGAACGGCTCGTCGGTGCTCCGGCACTGCCCGGCTCCCGACCGGTTCACCGAGAAGGGATGGGCATGGGCGTACTGCCCTGCCTGTGGTCTTTCCTGTGATCGGGATTGGGGGGCGGCTGAGCGGATCGTCTCCCGCGGCCTGCTCGGCCAGCACGCCACCAGCACCCACCGCACTACCGGTGCCCGCACCATCTCCACGGCGGTGGAGGGCAACGTGGCCCGCGCCCGCCGGCCGCGCAGGCCCGCCCGGGCGGCCCGGCGCGCCCGCCGCACCCAAACCGATCTGCACCCCCGACCGGCGGCACGCGATAGGTCCAAGAACCGTCCTACCCCGAAACGCCCCGGACGCCCCCCAAGCAACTCGGGCAACAATGCGACAGCCTCCCGCCGTGTGCCCGACCGGCGCACGGTGCCCGCCCCAACCCCCACAGGGAACGGACAGCGTCCGGCGGGCCATGCACCTCAGCCGTACCCGGCAGGGCATGTCAGGAATTCTCACCACCGGACCGGCTTCCACCACACCAAAGCCACCCCTGTGCTCGCACTTGCCGAACACGGGAGCGGCTCATGCTACGCCCGTCCGAGTTGCCTGATTCCTTCAGGGAGCTAAAGGGAATTCAAGACGCTACTTCGGCGATCAGCTCCACTTCCACAGGCGCGTCCAGCGGGAGGACGGCCACGCCCACGGCGCTGCGGGCATGCCTGCCCGGCTCGCCCAGCACCTCGGCGAGCAGCTCGCTGGCGCCGTTGCCGACCTTGGGCTGCTCGGTGAAGGACGGATCGCTGGCCACGAACACCACGACCTTGACGATCCGTACGACCTTCTGCAGGTCACCGACCTCGGCCTTCAGGGCCGCAAGCGCGTTGAGCGCGCAGATGCGGGCCTGCTCCGCGCCCTCCTCGGTGGTCAGGTCGGCCCCGAGCTTGCCGGTCCGCTGCAGCTTGCCGTCGACGAACGGCACCTGGCCGGAGGTGTAGACGAGGTTGCCCGTGCGCACGGCCGGCACGTAGGCGCCCGCCGGCGCCGCCACCTCGGGCAGGGTCAGGCCGAGATCCGCGATCTTCTGCTCGGGGGTCACTGCTTCTCCCTCTTGAAGTAGGCGACGAGCTGCTCCGGCGAGGCACCCTGAACGATCTGGACCAGCTCCCAGCCGTCGGAGCCGAAGTTGTCCAGGATCATCTTGGTGTTGTGGATCAACACCGGGGCGGTGAGGTACTCCCATTTCTTCATGAAGGTCAGCTTCTCATAAGAAACCCGCCCGCCGGCCTGCCTTGTGCCTGCTCAAGACCGTGGTCGCCGTTAAGTTCCCGCCAGGATGTGAGGAATCTCAAACGGTGGTCGTCGGCTTCCGGCAAGTGACCCTTCGGTAGCCTCGAATAGTGGACTCTCCGGACACGGATTGGGCCGGTGTGCGGCTGCACGTCGTCACCGGCAAGGGCGGCACCGGCAAGACGACCGTGGCCGCCGCTCTCGCGCTCGCGCTGGCCGCGGGCGGTCGCAAGGTGCTCCTCGTCGAGGTCGAGGGCAGGCAGGGCATCGCGCAGATCTTCGACCTGCCACCGCTGCCCTACGAGGAGCGCAAGATCGCTGTGGCGCCCTCCGGCGGCGACGTGTACGCGCTGGCCATCGATCCCGAGGAGGCCATGCTCGAGTACATGGAGATGTTCTACGGGATGCGCCGCGCGGGCCGGGCGCTGACCAAGATGGGCGTCGTCGACTTCGCCACCACCGTGGCCCCCGGCTTCCGCGACGTGCTCGTCACGGGCAAGACGACCGAGGCCGTGCGCAGGCGGGGCAAGAACGGCCGCAGGATCTACGACGCGGTCGTGCTCGACGCGCCGCCCACGGGCCGCATCACGCGCTTCCTGAACGTCACCCAGGAGGTGGCGGGCCTGGCCAAGGTCGGGCCGATCAAGAACCACTCCGACCTGGTCAACGGGGTCGTGAAATCTCCCGAGACGGCGGTGCACTTCGTGACGCTGCTGGAGGAGATGCCCGTGCAGGAGACGCTCGACGGCATCTCCGAATTGCGTTCGGCCGGGCTCCCCGCAGGGGGAATTTTCGTCAACATGGTGCGCGAATCACTGATCCCACAGGCCGCTCTTGACACAGCTGTCAAGGGCCGCTTCGACCCCGGGGAGCTCGTGCTCGGGCTGAAGGCCGCCGGGGTGGCCGACGGGGCGGAGGCCTCGGCGATCGCCGAGGCGCTCGCGGAGGAGATCTCCGAGCACGCCCACCGCACCGAGCTGGAGCGCGCCGAGCGCGAGTCGCTGGGCGAGGCCGGGCTGAAGAGCTACGAGCTGCCGCTGCTGGCCGACGGCGTCGACCTGGCCGGCCTGTACGAGCTGGCAGAGAGCATGCGCACCCAAGGAGCAGCGTGAAGAAGCCCGCCGCACTCGACATCGACGCGATACTCGACGACCCCGGCACCAGGATCATCGTCTGCTGCGGAGCCGGCGGGGTGGGCAAGACCACGACCGCCGCGGCGCTCGGGCTGCGGGCCGCCGAACGCGGCAGGTGCGCCGTCGTGCTCACCGTGGACCCCGCGCGCCGGCTGGCCCAGTCGATGGGGCTGACCGAGCTCGACAACACCCCGCGCCTGGTCAGCTCGCCCGAGGGCGGCGGCCAGCTCTACGCGATGATGCTCGACATGAAGCGCACGTTCGACGAGATCATCGAGGCGCACGCCGATCCCGTGCGGGCCCGCCAGATCCTGTCGAACCCCTTCTACCAGTCCCTCTCCTCCAGCTTCGCCGGCACGCAGGAGTACATGGCCATGGAGAAGCTGGGCCAGCTGCGCCGGTCGGACGAGTGGGACCTGATCATCGTGGACACGCCGCCGTCGCGGTCCGCGCTCGACTTCCTCGACGCGCCCGAGCGGCTCGGGCGCTTCCTCGACGGACGGTTCATCCGGCTGCTGACGGCACCGGCCAAGGCCGGCGGACGCAGCGCCTTCCGGCTCCTCAACGCCGGGTTCGGGTTGATGGCCGGAGCGATGACCAAGCTGCTCGGCGCGCAGGTGATCAAGGATCTGCAGACGTTCGTGTCCGCGCTCGACGCCGTCTTCGGCGGCTTCAGGCAGCGGGCCGAGATGACGTACCAGCTGCTGCAGGCCCCCGGCACGGCCTTCCTCGTGGTGGCCGCGCCCGAGCGGGACGCCATGCGGGAGGCGTCCTACTTCGTCGAAAGGCTCGCCGAAGAGCGCATGCCACTGGCCGGCCTGGTGGTCAACCGTGTGCACATGTCACCCGCCTCGGTCCTCTCAGCCGCCCGTAGCGCCGCGGCCGCCGAAGACCTGGAGGCGCGGGGCGAGCATGAGCTGACCGCCGCCGTGCTGCGGCTGCACGCCGGGCGAATGCAGCTCACCGCTCGCGAGCATCGCGAGCAGGAGCATTTCGTCTCGGCCCACCCCACGGTGCCCGTGGTGCAGGTTCGCGCCATGTCCGAGGACGTCCACGATCTCATTGGTCTGCGGCAGATCGGGGACTTGCTGGCGAGCGCATGAAAGTACGGCCGGCGGACGGCGCCGGCCGTACTACGGCTCGCCGGGCTTGGATCAGCCCGCGATCAGCTCGTTGGTTCGTTCGTACTCTTCCTTGGCCGACTCGAGCAGGTCTCGCCACGAGTCCACGTCAGGCCGCCGTCGAAGCAGCGCACGCCGTTCGCGCTCGGTCATACCGCCCCACACCCCGAACTCGATGCGGTTGTCCAGTGCATCGGCGAGGCATTCAGTACGAACCGGGCAACCCCGGCAGATGAGCTTGGCCCTGTTCTGCGCGGCGCCCTGCACGAACAGGGCATCCGGATCCGCACCCTTACAGGCGGCACGGGAGGTCCAATCCGTGATCCACATTGTTCGACCCCACTCCCCTTAGGTGGTCAGTCGTCATTTGGGGCCGACGGGCGCGGGCGCCGAGCCTCCGTATTCAGTTGCCGCAGAGGAGAACGTACGCAACTTCACGTTCGGGCCGACAGACCCCAGAGGACCAATTTCTCGCGGCCATCTTGACCGGGAATGACTAGTCACCCCCATCAGTCAAGGCGAAATGGTGTCGCGCTACCGATTCGGTCAGTCTTTCCACGTACTCTTGGTAGCGTGCAAGCGCAGCGCAAAGATCGCTCCAACCCCGTCCTCGCCATCCTGCGTCTGATCATCGCCGGATCGGTCGCCGGGGTGCTGGCCGCGGCCGTGGCCCTGCCCGCGATCGGAGGGGCGGGGATCTCCACGAAGAGCGCTGTGGAAAGCCTCAACCTCAAGCCCGAAGAGCTCGACGAACCCCCTCTTCCCGAGCGCACCATCCTGAAGGATGCCAACGGCAAGCAGTTCGCGCAGTTCTACTTTGAAAACCGGCAGTCTGTCCGCCTTGACCAGGTCGCCCCGATCATGCAGACGGCGCTGATCGCGATCGAGGACTTCCGTTTCTACCAGCACGGGCCGATCGATGTTGAGGGAACGGCCAGAGCGCTCGTGAAGAATTTGTCGGGCGGCGGCGTGATGCAGGGCGGCTCGTCGATCACCCAGCAGTACGTCAAGCAGGTGCTGGTCAACAAGGCCGAGACGCCCGAGGAGCAGGCGGCGGCCATCGCCCCGACGCTCTCCCGCAAGCTGTCCGAGCTGCGTAACGCGATGGCGATCGAGAAGAAGTACTCGAAAAACCAGATTCTCGAGAAATATCTGAACATCGCCTACTTCGGCGCGGGCGCCCACGGCATCCAGGCCGCGGCCCGGCGCTTCTTCGACAAGCCCGCCTCCGAGCTCAGCCTCGTCGAGAGCGCCACGCTGGCCGGCGCCGTCCAGAACCCCGCCCGCACCGACCCGAGCGTCGGCCCCGAGTCGCGGGCGCGGCTGCTGCAGCGGCGCAACATCGTGCTCGACCGGATGGCCGAGATCGGCAAGATCTCGCGGCAGGAGGCCGACGAGGCCAAGGCGAAGAAGCTGGGCTGGAAGAACATCAAGGCGCCCGGCGGCTGCGAAGCCAGCAAATATCCGTACTTCTGCCTCTACGTCCAGTACGAGATCCTCAACAACGAGGACTTCGGCAAGAACCAGGACGAGCGCAAGAAGCTGCTCCAGCGGGGCGGTCTGACGATCAAGACCACGATCGACCCGAAGATGCAGGCCGCCGCCGACAAGGCGATCAAGAAGTACGTCTCCAAGAAGGACAAGCCCGTGGCCTCGCAGGCCATGGTCGTTCCCGGCACCGGCGAGATCAAGGCCATGGCCGCCTCGCGGAAGTTCGGCGGGAGCAAGAAGAAGAACGAGATGAGCTACAACATCGTGGCCGACGCGGCACACGGTGGCGGTCGCGGGTTCCAGCAGGGCTCGACGGCCAAGGTCTACACGCTGGCCACGGCGCTGGAGGAGGGCCTGAAGTACGGCGACGGCTTCCCTGCGCCGGCGGGCTACCAGGCCGGCGGCTACAGCACGTTCAAGAACTGCAAGGGCGAGAACGTCGGCGACCCGTCCCACACCGTGAACAACTCCAGCGAGGGCGGAGCCGGCTTCAAGACGCTGCAGACCGGCACCTGGGGCTCGGTCAACACGTTCTTCCTCAAGCTCGAGGAGAAGGTCGGGCTCTGCAGCGTGGTCAAGATGGCCAAGAAGCTCGGGGTCAAGCGGGCCGACGGGCAGAAGCTGTCGGAGGTGGAGACGTTCACGCTGGGGGTCAACGAGGTCGACCCCGTGACGATCGCCAGCTCGTACGCCGTCTTCGCCTCGCGCGGGCAGTACTGCAAGCCGCTGGCGATCACGGAGATCAAGGACAGGAACGGCAAGGCGAAGCAGTACAAGCCGAAGTGCTCCCAGGTCCTGGAGGAGGAGGTCGCCGACGCGGTCAGCGGCATCCTGTCCGGCGTGTTCACCAAGGGCACGATGACGGAGGTGGGCGGCATCGGGCGCGACGCGGCCGGCAAGACCGGCACGACCGACAACTACGCGTCGGCCTGGTTCGCCGGTTACACCCCCAACATGTCGTCGGCCGTCAGCCTGGGCGACCCGCGCGGCACCAGGGGCAACGAGCTGATCGGGGTCACGATCGGGGGCCGCTACTACTCGTACGTGTACGGGGCCTCCATCTCCGGGCGGATCTGGAAGGACGCGATGCTGACCGCCCTGAAGGGGGTCGAGGCCGCGGAGTTCACGCCGGTGGACCAGTCGCGGTTCGGCGGGTGCACGGAGAACTGCGCGCCGAAGAAGCCCGAGAAGAAGGACAAGGACGAGGAAGGGCCGCCCACCGGGGACGGCGACCCGTTCGACATCTTCGACCCGCCGAACGGGGACCGTGGGGACGGGCCCGGCAACGGTCGCGACGACGGCGGCCCGGGCAACGGCCGCGGCCGCTGACTCCACCACTTCGAGTCCCCGCCGTGTGACGGGCCTGAGGCTCGCTCCGGGCCCCGCCGCCTACCCGTGCGGCGGGGACCCGCCTCCAGGCCCGCTGAGACCGCCTACAGGCCTTTCTGAGGGCCCAGCAGTCCGAGGGCCCTCCAGGCCCACGCAAGCCGACAACTCAAGCCCTGGGCCCTCTGGGGCGCCACGCCCGGCAGCGGGCGATGGAACACCCGGGAGGCTGCTCTACCCCGCCAGCCGTGCGCGGACGATGGCGGCCACGCGGCCACCCTCGGCCCGCCCGGCGATCTTCGGGTTGACCGCCTTCATGACCTGCCCCATGGCCTGCGGCCCGGCGGCGCCCGTCTCCGCGATGGCGGCGTCGACGATGGCGCCCAGCTCCTCGTCGCTGAGCTGCGCCGGCAGGTACTCCTCCAGCACCGCCTGCTCGTCCAGCTCGGCCTGCGCCTGCTCGGCCCGCCCCGCGTTACCGAACGCCTCGGCGGCCTCCTTGCGCTTCTTGGCCTCCTTGGTCAGCACCTTGATGACCTCGTCGTCGGTCAGCTGCCTGGCCTCCTTGCCGGAGACCTCCTCGACGTTCACCGCGGCCAGTGCCATCCGAATCGTCCGGAGACGCAGCTCGTCCCGGCTCTTAAGCGAGGCCGTCAGATCGGCCTTCAGCTTGTCCTTCAATGCGCTCATGCGCTCCATCTTGCCGTCTGCGCGGACTGTCCGGACGCCGCGCACCCGATGTCGGGCATCATGAGTAGGTGAGGAAAGCCGTCGCAGTGCCATTGTCCATGCTCGGTCTCGGCCTGGCCGGGCTGGGTTACGCCTCTGTGGTGGAGCGCAACTGGTTCCGCCTGCGCCGCTTCGACGTGCCGGTGCTGGAGCGCGGTCAGCGTCCCGTACGCATTCTCCATCTGTCGGACCTGCACCTGACGCCGCGCCGTACGATGCTGATCAACTGGGTCCGCTCCCTGGGCTCGCTGAAGCCGGACCTGGTGGTCAACACCGGCGACTCGATCGCGCACCCGGACGCCGTCCCCTCGCTCCTGCACGCCCTGGAGCCCCTGCTGTCCCGCCCGGGCCTGTTCGTCTACGGCTCCAACGACCTGTACGCGCCCAAGCCCAAAAACCCGGCCCGCTACCTCTGGCGCACCTCCAAGAACGACCGCCGCCAGCACGTGCCCTCCCTGCCCTGGGAGGAACTGGGGGCCGGCATGGCGGCCGAGGGCTGGCTCGACATGAACAACACCACGGCCCGCATCAAGGTGGGCGACCTCGACGTGGCGGTGGCGGGCATCCACGACTCCCACATCAACCGCGACCGCTACGACCTCGTCGCCGGCCCGGCCCCCGCCGACGCCGACCTCCGGCTGGGCGTCATGCACTCCCCCGAGCCCCGCAACATGACCCGCTTCGCCGCGGACGGCTACCAGTTCCTGCTGGCCGGCCACACCCACGGCGGTCAGCTCTGCATCCCGTTCTACGGCGCCCTGGTGACCAACTGCGGCATCGACCGGGCCCGTGTGAAGGGTCTGAGCCGCCACGACAACGCCTGGCTCCACGTCTCGGCCGGCCTCGGCACCTCCCCTTACGCCCCCGCCCGCTTCGCCTGCTTCCCGGAGGCGTCACTGCTTACCCTTGTTCCTCGCCGTTGAGGCGGTCACAAGTACCTCGGGAGTCCGCTAGACTTTTCCAAGCACGCGCAAGACCGGCGTGCACCGGGGTGTAGCGCAGCTTGGCAGCGCGCTTCGTTCGGGACGAAGAGGTCGTGGGTTCAAATCCCGCCACCCCGACGCCAGGTAGAAGGCCGCTTCCGATTTTCGGAAGCGGCCTTTCTCGTTGACCGGGCTCCTGGAGAGACATCCGGCCCTTTCTCTGGACGGCCTCGCCGCGACACGGACGTTGGTGAAACATGACCGAAAGCCCCATGTCCGCCGGCGAGTTGCTGGAGATCGCCGACGCCCTCCTCCCCGGCCACTCCCTCGACTCCGCTCGGGTCACCGAGGGCAATCTCCATCACGTCGTGCTCCTCCCGGGAACCGCGGCCGTACGGGTGAGCAAGCGACCGTCGTCGGCGGAGGCGATGCCGCGCCGCATGGAGGTGTTGCGGGAGATCGCCGGCGCCGGGCTGCCCTTCGCGGTGCCGGAGCCGCTCACACCCGTGACCCGGTTCGGTGAGCGCGCGGCGGTCGCCGTTTCGTGGATCGACGGGGAGGAGCAGCCCGAGGGGCAGGGCGACCCGGATCAGATCGGAACGTTGCTGCGCGCCGTGCGGGAGGTGCCCGTCACGCCGCGGCTGAGGCAACTGCTCTACGCCCCCAGGGAGAAGGGCTGGGCCGAGGTTCTGGCGCAGCAGGTGGTGCCGCGCCTGCCGGACAGGTGGCGGGATGAGTGCCGCGGGCGCCTGGAGGCGGCATCGGCCCTGGAAGCCGTACCGGATGCGCTGGTCCACGGCGACCTGGGCGGCGCCAACGTGCACTGGGGCCGGGACGGCAGGTTGGTCGGCGTCCTCGACTGGGACCAGGCCCATCTGTTCGACCCCGCCGTCGACGCGGCCCTGATGGCCTGGCACGGCTGGGACACGATCAGGCTGGCCGTGGACCCCGAGACGTACCGGCGTGCCCGCGCCTACGACGCCCCGTTCGGGGTCGGGCATCTCGTCGGGGTCCTTGACGGCCGTCCGCTGGTGAACGTCGACGGGTACGTGCGCAGCATCGTCGCCGGGCTCGAGACGTAAACCTAACGGTCTGTGATTTTGCGGTCACCATAGGGTCTCTTGGTACGGTGAGTACGTACAAGTGACCCAAGGAGAATTCAAGTGCCGGCCGGATCCGACCCCCGCGCGTTGTACGAACGCGTCGCGGACACCCTGCGCACGTCGATAGCGCGAGGCGAACTGGCGCCAGGAGACACGGTGCCGCCAGAGCAGGAATTGGCAGAGAGACATGGCGTGTCGCGTCAGACGGTGCGACAGGCGTTGCAGCAACTCACCAACGAGGGGCTGCTCAGCAGCGGGCGGGGCCGCGGCCGTACCGTGCGCTCACAGACGCGCCTGCGCTGGCACCTGTCCCACTTCGAGCACCGGGGAGGCCACAGTGCCGACGCGGACGCGTGGGCGACCGAGGTCCAGGACCAGGGCCGCGTCCCCCTGCAGGAGGTGAGCGTCGGCCTGGAGATCCCGCCGCAAGCGGTGGCCGAACGCCTCCACCTCGACGCCGAGAAGGACCTCGTGGTGGTCCGGCGCAGGGTGCGGTACGTGGACGACGTTCCCTTCCAGGTGGCCGACAGCTACTTCCCGGAAGACCTGGCCAGGGGGACGGCCCTGATGCAGCCGAAGAACGCGAGCACCCCCGGTGGCCTGCTCGCGTCCATCGGTCACCCTCAGCAGCGGCTGGTGGACGAGATCCAGGTCCGGATGCCCACCAAGGACGAGTCCGCCCGGCTGGGGCTGCCTGCGGGCACGCCGGTGGCCGAGCACATGCGTACCGGCTACGACGCCGAAGGCCGGCCGGTGCGGGTGATGGTCACGGTCGCAGCGGGAGACCGGCACACGCTCGTCTACGAACTCGATGCTTCATGACCGTGGCCGAGGCCGTGGACCTTTTCCACAGCGACCCCATGACGCAGCCGCTGACCTACCCGGGACACACCCCCACCACCTCCGGCGTGCTGGTGGACGACACGTACCTGCAGCTGCGCTTAGAGGAGGCCACCCCGGCGGACGACTGGCAGGCCGGAGACGAGACGCTGGGCGAGCTCCTGGCCCGGCTCGACCGCTCCCCGATGTCGGAGCGCCATCCGGTCGTCGCCGTGGGCTCCAATGCCTCGCCCGGTCAGATGCGCCGCAAGTTCGCCGGCCATGGGATCCCGCCGGTCATCCCCATGACACTCGCCGAGGTGGACGGCATCGCTCCGGGCTTCTCCGCGCACGTCAACCGGTGGGGTTACGTGCCGGCCGTGCCGGTGGAGGCCCCGGGCGAGACCTCGCGGCTCTTCGTGCTCTGGCTCGACGAACGCGAGCTGGCCGCGCTCGACCTCACCGAACCGAACTACTGGCGTCGCCGCCTGCCCGCCGAGCGCCATCCCGTGACGCTCGAATCCGGAGCTCTGCTCCCGCACTGCTTCGTCTACGTCGGCCGGCACGGGTGCCTGGTGGATGAGACCGGTGAGGCCAGACGGCTCGCGGATCAGCGGGCGCTCATCCAGTGCCTTCTGGACGAGTCCCCTGAGCTGCGTCGTCTGTGCGGGAGCACGGCTGAGGAGTTCGTCGCGTCCGTACGGGACGAGGCGCTCCGTGACACGATCTACCGGCTCTTCCCGGCAGAGCGACGCACGATGTCACAGCCCGGCCTCGTAGATCTGCCGCCCCACAGTCCCTCATTCGCAGCTGTCATGCCGACGAGTGGCGGCGCGTGTAGACCAGGCCGACCCACTGGGCTTTCTCCGTGTAGCTCGCCGCCACACGCGTGATTTTGCCGTTCAGGTCGATTACCACTGCACCCTGCGAGCCTTCACTGTGGCTGCCCTCGTAGAACAAATGCTGATCGTCCCACCATCCGATCGTCAACTGCATCCCGGTGTACGTGACACGCTTGACAAGCTTGCCTGTCTTGAAGTCCCACAAACAGTAGTACGATCCCGTGGTCGCGTAGCACAGCGTGAGAAGCTGTTTGCCCGAAGGCGAGAAAGCGTCCGAGCCCTGCTTCCAGCCGATCTTGTGCAGCGTGCGAAGTGTACGTCCGTCCTGCCGATACACACGGACACCTACGTCCGGCTCCCAGATGCCGACGGCCAGGGTGTGTCCAGTCAGTGGTGTATCTCGATCTTGTTTGATTAGCGGGTGGTCGGGGTCAGACGGCCTTCGAAGGTGATGGCGAAGGCGTTCAGGG